>CAIJZG010000332.1 GCA_903825065.1 uncultured Bacteroidota bacterium | reverse complement strand
ATATAAAATAATTAATTAGATGGAATCACTTTAAGGTCTATAAATTATCATACTCATATAATGGGTCGATATGATCTCCAGCGAGTATTTCGAAGACCGGATTAATCACTCCATCATGCAAATCATACACCCAACCATGCAAATCAGGTCTGTTCTCACTTTTCCATGCAGCTTGAACTATCGATGTTTTAGCCAGGTTCATTACCTGTTCTCTCACATTTAATTCAACTAATCTATTAGATCTTTTTGTTTCATCCTCTATTGCATCTACTTCCTCTCGATGGATACGATACACATCTTTGATATTTCGCAACCATTTATTGATTAATCCAAGACTTGTTTGCGTCATCGCTGCTCTTACTCCACCACAACCATAGTGTCCACAAACAATAATATGTTTCACCTTCAAAACTTCTACGGCATATTGTAATACACTCAGCATGTTCAAATCGGTGTGCACTACCATATTTGCTACATTTCTGTGTACAAATATCTCTCCGGGCTGAGAACCTGTCAACTCATTTGCCGGCACCCTACTATCGCTGCAACCAATCCACATAAATTCAGGTTGTTGAATATCTACCAACCTTGAAAAATATTCCGGGTCCCTTGCCACTTGATCTGCAGCCCAGTTTTTATTTTCCTCTAGCAATTTTTGATACGAATACATGTTACGACTTTATAAGTGAAATTACACTTTCATACAAATAAAAAGCGCTATCCATAAAATGAATAACGCTTTTGTAATTTTTGCTAAACTATTAGATATTTAATCCGCCACAAGCACTAATTACTTGTCCGGTTATATAGTTACTCCAATCAGATGCTAAAAACAAAGTGGTATTTGCAATTTCTTCTGCTTTCCCAAAACGGCCCAGGGGTATTTTTTTTAAAAACTCTGTGGCACCATCCCCATCCTGCAAATAATGAGTCATATCGGTTTCTATAAATCCAGGTGCAATAGCATTGCAACGAATATTACGGCTTCCTAATTCAAGAGCTACCGATTTAGTAAAACCTATGATTCCTGCTTTTGAAGCTGCATAGCTACTCTGGCCTGCATTTCCTCTGATACCAATAATAGAACTCATATTGATAATGGACCCAGATTTCGCTTTCATCATGGGTCTGATCACCTGTTTGGTCATATTAAATACGCTTTTCAAATTGATGTCCATCACATCATCCCACTGATCTGCTGTCATTCTTAGCAATAAATTATCTTTCGAAATACCTGCATTATTTACACAGATATCTACAGTTCCAAACTCTTTTAGTACATCTGCTACAAAAGTTTCGCATTCTTCAAATACAGCTGCATTGCTTTTATAGGCTTTTGCTTTCACTCCCAAAGCTTGAATCTGAGCTTCCAAAGCTGCAGCTTTCTCAACACTACTATCGCTCACATAGGTGAAAGCGATATGAGCTCCCTGCTCTGCTAATTTCAAGGCAATGGCAGCTCCAATTCCGCGGGCTGCACCAGTTACTATCGCTACTTTGTTCTGTAATAATTGCATGATTACTTAATTGATAGGCCGCAAATGTAAAAAAATCTATTGCATTCTCATATAATTAGATATTTTAGACAAGATGAATAGCATCCTTACTCGAAGAAAAATACTACTAATCGCCTTTCTGGTAGAGACTATTTGTGTTACTTATGCACTTAAACTCAAGTTCCTTACTGGCTTTACAAGTGTTGCATTTACAATCGCAGGACTATTCATTTGTTGGTTTGCCTTGGTGCTTCCAAGCCCTGAACAAGTACCCAATCAACCAATGGACCTTTCAAAAATTACGAATAAATATCGTTGGTGGATTCTTGTAATGACACTAATTTGTATTATAGGTTCAGCACTGCATTGGATGGAAGATGCACCACTCGACTTCCATGATGCAGATATGTTGCCCATTATTAAAATCATGAGCGAACGTTTCATACATGGTGCGGGCAGCCATGTGTATGATGTGATCCCAGAAATCTGGGGCGGCATGCATCCGATCTATCTTCCAGCTATGTGGATGCCATTTAGTATTCCTGTATTTTTTGATGCAGACCCGAGATGGACCACCGTTGTGGCATTATTTATCCTTGCTTCCTTATTCATTTGGCGTATACAACCTCTTCATAGAAAATCTGGTCCTATATTTTTTGCTGCTTTCTTACTTATCTGGTGGCTCTTAAACGCACATAATTCAGGGCTATTAATCTATACTGAAGAAGGCGTGGTAATTTTATTTTATAGTTTTCTTGCCCTTGCATTGTTAAGTAAAAACGGATGGTTGATCGGCATGGCTACATCGCTTTGCGTTTTAAGTCGCTATTCATTAGTTGGATGGATTCCTGCCATGTTGGTTTTTTATATATATACTAAAGACCTAAAAAACCTTCTGCGTATTTCATTAATGGGCATTTTATTCTTTCTCGTATTAGTGCTTATTCCATTTGGCTGGAAAACCTTTTTAACACTGACATCCATACCATCAGAATACATCAGTTTCAGTGAAAGGGTTTGGAAAGATGCCCCTGTGGTGTTTCACGAAAGTTTAGGATTTGCCAAATTCTTTGGGCCAAAAAACATTGCACTACAGCATCACTTATTGATCTATTCTGCACTTATATTACCAACCATATTTATGATAATTTGCTTGGCTTTGGTGAAGAGATCACATTTACAGAAAGACCATCTTCCAATTGCAACACTAAAATTTACGCTGGTAATCTTTTACACTTTGGTAGACGTCCCTTACCTCTATCTTTTTTATACAGGATCTTTTTTGAGTCTATTTTTAGTAACAAATTTATTGGTGGGAGAAAGGCCTATATGGACTTTAAAAAAGGCATTTTAATTGCTTTTGGTTTCTGCAATGATTTGAAAAATCTCCTCTACATATTTACGATCATTACTTAACCTAGGTACTTTGTGTTGCCCACCCAGCTTGCCTTTGCTGCGCAACCATTCATGAAAAACATGCTTCTCAAGAGCATGTACAATTGGCATAACTAAGGCGATGTCTTTATATCGCTTTGCTTCATAATCGCTATTCAGAGTTTTCAAAGCACAATCTAATTCGAAGGCAAAAGAGTCTACATTATCTGGTGCCTGATCAAATTCTATCAACCATTCGTGTGCACCCTTGGTATCATCTCCAAAATAAACTGGAGCAGCTGTATAATCAATTACCACCAAACCTGTTTTTTCACATGCAATCGCAATTGCCTTATCAGCATTGTCTGCAATTACTTCTTCGCCAAAAGCATTAATATATTGTTTTAATCTGCCACTAACTTTAATCTTAAACGGAAATACATTAACAAACTGAATGGTATCTCCAATTAGATAACGCCAAAGACCCCCATTGGTACTAATCACTAATGCATAATTTTTCCCAATCTCTACTTCGCCCAAACCAATTGTTTTTGGATCTGCATTTCCATATTCTTCGACGGGCATAAATTCATAAAAAATGCCATGCGCTAAAAACAACAACATTCCATCTTGCTCCGGATCATTCTGAGCAGCAAAAAATCCTTCACTTGCATTATATATATCCAGATAAGTAACACCTGGTCCTATTAATTTTTTAAACTGATCGCGATATGGTGTAAATGAAACACCACCATGTCCATATAATTCAAGATTAGGCCACACTTCTTTTAAATTGGCTTTTCCGGTAATCTCTAAAATTCTTTTTATCAAAACCATAGTCCATGTAGGGACCCCTGCTATGGATGTTACATTTTCTTCAATGGTAGACAAAGCTAAGCTTTCGATCTTTCCTTCCCATTCATCCATCAATGCAATCGACAATTCCGGGGTACGAATCCATTGACCCCAAAATGGTGTATTCTGCAACAATACCGCACTCAAATCGCCATACTGTATTTCTTCATTTATCTGACTAATCTGATGACTACCTCCAATAACCAAACTCTTCCCCGTCAGCAAATCGCTGTTGTTATTGATATTATAATATAAAGTCAAAAAATCTTTTGCTGCTTGAAAGTGGCAATCTTCCAAGCTCTCATCAGTTATCGGAATAAATTTACTTTTTTCACTAGTGGTTCCACTACTTTTTGCAAACCAACTTACAGGAGTATTCCAAAGTAATTGTTCTTCCCCATCCATTAATCTTTGGATATATGGTTTTAAATCATCGTATTCTTGAATTGGAACGGCTTGTTTAAAATTTCGGATGGTGAAGATTTCTTTAAAACCATACTTACGGCCGAATTCTGTATACTGCCCGTGTGTAATCAGATCTTGAAGTACTTCCCGCTGTGTAGCAATAGGCTCATTTACCCAGGCGTCTATTCGCCCCTGACGAAGCCGGGCTAATCTTGATATCGCGGGACTGAGAATTTTCATACAGTTAGTTCCTGAAAAATAAGCAAAGCTTTCGAAATTACCTGTGTATTATTCGTCAGATATTGAACCGTTATCTATTTCATTGGATGCAGTTGGCACACTTGCTCCATTATCCTTGCCCATATCAATGATCCAGTCTTTTCTTTTTAATTCAAAATTAGTACCGAGATATAGCCTACGTACTTTTTCATCGTCAGCCAATTCCTCAGCTGTACCATGTCGAAAGATCTTTCCTTCAATTAATAAATAGGCACGATCACAAATCGAAAGGGTTTCGTTTACATTGTGATCAGTTATGAGGATTCCAATGTTTTTAAACTTTAATCGGGCTACCACACTTTGAATATCTTCCACTGCAATAGGATCTACCCCTGCAAATGGTTCATCCAATAAAATAAATTTGGGATCAACTGCCAACGCACGAGCAATCTCTGTTCTTCTCCTTTCACCACCACTCAAGCTATCCCCATTATTATCGCGTACATGGTGTAAATGAAATTCATCTAATAACGATTCTAATTTATACTGACGCTCTTGTTTGCTGAGCTTAGTCATTTCCAAAACTGCCATAATATTATCTGCAACAGTTAGCTTTCTAAATACACTGGCTTCTTGTGGTAAATAGCCTATCCCCATCTGTGCGCGTTTATACATAGGTAGCTTAGTGATATTCAAATCATTCAAAAACACATCACCTACATCTGGTTTGATAAGGCCCACAACCATATAAAAAGTAGTGGTCTTTCCAGCACCATTGGGACCGAGTAAACCTACTATTTCCCCTTGCTCTACATTTACACTTACATGGTTAACAACAGTTCTCCCTTTGTAACTTTTAATAAGATCCTTGGTATGGATAGTTAAATTCGTCATTGTAATTGTAAAAATAAGACAGTTGAAACGAAGAATAAGTGCCCGCAGCTTTATATTTTGTTATTCTTTGATTGTATGTTTGTAACCATTTATACGTATGAAAGTAATTGACCATATCTCAAAAGCCAGTGATACCCTGCTATCTTTCGAAGTTTTACCACCACTAAAAGGTAAAACCATTGTATCATTATATGATCATTTGGATCCATTGATGGAATTTAAACCTTCATGGATTAATGTTACCTACCATCGCAGCGAAACCATGTTCAAGAAAAAAGCTGATGGTACTTTTGAAAAAGTAGAAGTTCGTAAACGTCCGGGAACTGTTGGAATTTGTGCGGCTATTATGAATCATTATAAAATTGATGCTGTACCACATATCATCTGCGGTGGATTTACCAAAAGAGAAACTGAAGATGCATTGATTGACCTAGATTTTTTAGGAATCGATAATGTATTGGTGTTAAGAGGTGATGCAGCAAAGAATGAAGCTTCATTTGAATCTGAACCAGGTGGAAATAATTTTGCTATCGATCTACTCAAACAAGTGAGTAGTATGAATAATGGTATATATATTGATGAAGACATCAAGAGTGGCGGAAAAACAAATTTCTGTATGGGTGTAGCTGGTTATCCAGAAAAACATTTCGAAGCACCAAATTTGGAAATTGATTTATTGAAACTGAAAGAAAAAGTAGACGCAGGTGCTGAATATGTGATGACTCAAATGTTTTTCGACAATCAGAAATTCTTTGATTTTGTAAATGCCTGTAAAGCAATAGGCATCAATGTTCCCATCATTCCAGGATTAAAACCAATTACTAATAAAAAGCAATTATCAGTATTGCCTAGAATTTTCCATGTAGATATTCCAACTGATCTTTCTAATGCAATCAATAAATGCAAATCAGACGCAGAATGCGAACAGGTCGGCGCCGAATGGTTAATTCAGCAAAGTAAGGAGCTGAAGCAATTCGGTGTGCCAGTTCTACACTACTATACTCTTGGAAAACCAAAAGTAATTAGGAGTGTAGTTAAAGAATTATTCTAAAATTAGTGTTTCAGTTTAGTTGCAATCAGATCATCAAACTGTTGAATGCTGAGTTGTTTGGCAATGATGCGCTTGTCTTTATCTAGCAAATAAAGTGTAGGTGTTTTAAATACATCGTACAATTGTTTGTAGCTTGGTTGACCAGCTTTTTCTTCTGCAGCTCTTGCCAGCTTGGTTTGATACACGTGATACCAGTTTATTAGTCCCTTTTCTGTGATAAATTTTTTCCAAGCAACCATTTCGTTTTCATAGATGTTCACTGCATAAATAGCCACACCAAGTGCTTTCCATTTTGCACGATACATGGAATCTAAACGGGGCAGTTCTTCCTTGCAATGCCCACAATTTGGATCCCAAAATACAACTACGGTAAAAGGCGCTTTGATATTATACAGAGAAACTGTTTTACTACTACTATCTGTCAAATCCAATGGCGATGCAGCTAATCCCAGTTGATTGGCCATTAAACTATACGCTCTTTCTGTAATTGTTTTCTTTGAAGCGGTGTTCAATAATACGGTATCACCCTTAGCATAAAAGTTTTCAAAAAGATACAAAAACACTTTGTCTTGTCCCATGAATTCGGGGCTGATATATTTATTAGTAAACTTGGTAAGTAAATAAGGATAAATTTCTTTTCCAGTTTTTGCAGATAACAAAAGATATTTTACTTCTTCGATCAAAGAGTCTGGTTCAGGGGAAACATAATACTTGAAATAATCATCGAGTTTTGATTCGAAAAATGGAGTACGCAATAAACGATCATCATTAAATACCACATCATCCCAAAAATGATCCTTCACAAAATGGTAGGGATATAAAGAATCTGGCTTGCCTTTGACGATGGGAATATTAGGAACAGTAGGTCTTTTCATAGTATTAAACAACATTGCCAATAAAGAAGTAGGATGTTTTTTTATTAGATTTTCGCGATAGGATTGTAATTCTTTATCCCCTTGAATAATCAAGTTCTTATATTTTGCAGAGTCGGCATTAGTTTTTGATTGATGATATGCTGCCTCTTGCTCTTGCATCAGTTTCCCCTTTTCAGAAGAATATTTCAAATACTCTTTGAATAAGTCATTATCAGGCGAGCCTGTAATGGTAGATTTATCTTTCTGCAAAGTGTCGCCCGCAATGCTAAACTGTTGTTTATTATCCAATAGAAATTCGAATTGAGGAGTCATTTGAGGTGTTACTAAAAAATAAACACCACCTGTTAATTTCTTCCCCTTAAAGACCCCCATGCTTTTTTCATTTAAATAGGCAGAATCCACTAATGCTCTTCCCTTTCCATAATAACTTCCCAAATACACCCAACAATTTTTAAGGGGTGTAAGAGTTACCGGGATTTGCTTACTTGCCTCAGTTGTAGGCTTTGTATTAACTGCAGTTTTGGTTTGAGCCTGAACAGAAAGGCTCAAAATAATAAATACAAATAATGAAATAATACGGTTCATACGATCTTGAATTGACTATAAAAATAGGAAAATTGGTAACAGTATAGGCATATACCGAACTGTAGTTTACATTTGCACCCGTGAGAAAACAAAAGCAAAGAGAAGTATTAGAGCAATTATTAGTAGAAGATTATGCTGCTGAGGGAAAGTCTCTTGCCCGAATAGAAGGTAAAGTTATATTCATAGAAGGGGCAGTGCCTGGTGATGTGGTAGACGTACAATTGTCAAAAAGCAAGAAAGATTGGGCCGAAGGACATGTAGTGAAAATTCATACTTATTCCGAAAAAAGGGTTACGCCATTCTGTAGTCATTTCGGAGTATGTGGGGGCTGCCAGTGGCAGATGCTGCCCTATGACCAGCAATTATTTTATAAGCAAAAGCAGGTAGCTGATAATTTAACCAGAATTGGCAAAATAGCATTGCCCCCAATCAGAACCATTATTGGAGCGGATCATACGGAAGAATACCGTAATAAAATCGAATATACTTTTGGTTCCAAAATTTTTATTCCGTCCAACATTTTTCTAAAAATGAAAGAAGAGGGAGTTTCTATCGATGATATACCTGGCGGTGCGGGTTTTCATGTTAGAGGATTTTTTGATAAAGTAGTGGAGATCGACAAATGCTATTTACAAGAAGAACCTACAAATCAAATTAGAAAAGCGGTTGCGGCCTATGCACTTGAACGCAATCTTCCGTTTTATGATGTTAGAAAACACCAGGGCTGGTTACGTAATATGTTTATCCGTAATAGCACAATAGGTGAATTGATGGTGAATATTGTTTTTGGATATGAAGATGAAAACAATCGCAAAGCCTTACTTAATCAGCTTTTGCAACAATTCCCTCAAATCACAACCTTATTATATACCATAAATACTAAACACAACGATAGCTTATACGATCTATTCCCTCAAGTATATAGCGGTAATGGTTATATCATTGAAAAATTGGAGAATTATTCATTTAAAATTAGTCCAAAGTCCTTCTTTCAAACAAATACACGTCAGGCAGAAAAATTGTACCAGGTTACTCGCGACTTTGCAGAACTAAATGGTAGCCAAGTTGTTTATGATTTATATTGTGGCACTGGAAGTATTGGCATTTTCGTGAGTCAGCAGGCAAAAAAACTCATTGGTGTAGAAGTAGTACCAGAAGCAATTGAAGATGCAAAAGAAAATGCCGCGTTAAATAATTTAAAACAGTGCAGTTTTTTTGCGGGAGATGTAATAGATATCTGCGATGATGCGTTCTTTGCAGAACATGGGAAACCCGACGTAATCATTACCGATCCACCGAGGGCAGGGATGCACGAAAAACTGATTAAGAAATTATTAGAAATTGCAGCGCCAACCATTGTTTATGTAAGTTGTAATCCTGCTACACAGGCAAGGGATTTAGCTTTATTAAATGAAAAATATTCTGTGGAGAAAATACAACCTGTTGATATGTTTCCACATACCTTACATATCGAAAATGTGGTTCAATTAAAACTTAGAAATGACTGAATTCAGACCCAGTAGATTTGAAATATTACCTACCGTTGTAAAGAATCTACTGATTATAAACGGACTTGTTTTTCTAGCGCAAACTACTTTGGGCGGTCAAGGTGCTAGCTTTTCATTTGAAAATTTGTTTGCACTGCATGCATGGCAAAGTCCATTATTTAAGCCATGGCAACTAATTACCCATATGTTTCTTCATGGCGATTTCGGACATATTTTCGGAAATATGTTAGCCTTATATATGTTTGGTGCAGTTCTGGAAAACCTTTGGGGACCAAAGCGATTTCTTACTTTTTTCATTATTTGTGGACTAGGGGCGGCATTAATGCATTTGCTTTTTTTGAGCTACGAGTTAGTTCCATTAATGAAAGATTATTCTAATGTTTTGGTGGAACGTGCTTCTAATAGTGGACAAACTGCTGCTCTTTTCAATTTCGGAATGAAGCATCTTCATGCATTTGAACAAAACTCGGAATTAGTGAGTATGGTGGCAAATAATCCAAATAACCTGGAAGCTACTAATGCTTTATTTCAATATGTATCGAGTTACTATGAAGCGAACTTAAATACAGCTACTATAGGCGCAAGTGGTGCTGTATTTGGTATTTTGGCAGCTTTTGTTTACTTATTTCCTAATACTTATATCTATTTATATTTCTTAGTTCCAATCAAAGCAAAGTGGCTGGGTATTGGCTATTTTGCTTGGGAACTATTCTTTGCTATACGCAATTCTGCTGGTGATAATATTGCAAGGTGGGCACATGTGGGAGGAGCAATTGTAGGTTTGATTATTGTAATGACATGGAACAAAAAGAATAAGAAGCATTTTTATTAATTAGATCCCGTTACCATTATGTTTGAAAAATCAACAAAATCAAATCGTGGCATTTTATTAGGACAGGATAATAATGCACTTGTATACTTGGTTGCGATTAATCTATTAGTATTTGTTCTACTCACATTCATAAAGATCATCTACTATCTATCTGAAATACCAATTGAGTTTTTCTATAAACAAGTATTCGATTGGTTTACATTACCAGCTGTAACTGATAATTTTTTAAACAAACCCTGGGTAATATTTACTTACATGTTTACTCACGACAGTATCTGGGGATTGATTAGCAGTTTACTTTGGTTATGGGCATTTGGATATATACTACAAGACCTTACTGGAAATAATAAATTAATTCCAATTTATCTATATGGAGGATTTGCAGGTGGAATAGTTTTCTTAATTACTGTAAACCTTTTCCCTGCATTAGCAAATCATGTAACTACCCTTGGTCCTTTAATGGGTGCAGGTGCCGCAGTAATGGCCATTGCTGTAGCTACAACTACATTGGCACCTGAATATAGAATCTTCCCATTAATAAACGGTGGAATTCCGCTTTGGGTTTTAATGGTGGTTTTTGTTGCCATCGATTTTGCATCCTTGGCTGGAAATAATGCCGGTATTGCAGCTTCCCATCTTACAGGTGGAGCTATTGGATTCCTTTTTATTAGACAATTAAGAAGAGGAAGTGATTGGGGTGCCTGGATGAATTACTTTATAGATTGGCTGAATGATTTATTTAGCCCAGATAAAAAAAGACCACAAAAAGATTCTAGAGATAACTTATTTGCTAAGTCATTAGGTAACATCAAGCAAAAAAAATCTGACATTACACAAACTAGAATTGATGCCCTTCTTGATAAAATTAATCAACAAGGCTACCAGTTTTTAACTGATGAGGAAAAATCATTTTTAAAAAGGGCTAGCAAGGAAGATCTTTTATGAAACTATTCAAGAAAATAGTTCTAATCTTAGGTATAATTGGAAGTATCCTTTACTTGCTTACCTGTTTAACTCCTTATATAAGCCCTGTTCATGGCTATTTTTTTTCTTTTGCTAGTTTATTTTTCCCAATTGGATTTATCATTATGTTAATTTGGTGTGTCCTTTGTCTTGTTCTATTTAAAAAATATGCCTGGATTTTTTTTCTGCTACTTTTTGCAGGATATAAAAATATTTTTTCGGTTTATGGCTTTCATCCAAGTAAAGCATTTGTTCAAGCAAAATCACAAAATCAGATTCGCATTTTATCTTGGAATGTAAATAATTTTTTATCCCAAAGTATTTCCAACTCAGGAAAAATAAACCAAATGCTTGATTATATTAAATCGGCAAATGCAGATATTATATGTTTTCAGGATTATTGTTCTACCTATTATCCACATGCTAATGCAACAACAGAAAACATTAAATTACTAACGGGATTAAAGTATAGTTATTTTAGTGAGGCAGATCCCAATAATGGCGTAATTATTTTCTCAAAGTGGCCTTTTTTAAAGAAAAACAATATTTCTTTTTCCAATATTAATTCGCCTGAATATCTACAATGGGTAGAGATCCAAACTCCTTCTAAAATATTGCGAGTTTATAATACTCATTTACTTTCCATGGGAATTCACATTGAATTAAAGGACAACAATAATAGTAATCGCCTGAAATTTGTTAAATATGACGAAGCGATATTAATGAAAAGAGATAAATTAAGTAAGCTTGCTTATTTTGATAAGATACATTTAAAACAGGCCCAACTAATTAAAAAATCATTAGATAGTTGTACCATTCCTTTTATTTATACTGCGGACATGAATTCTGTTCCTTCAAGTTTCGTGTATCATCATGTTAGTAATGGTCTTTCCGATGCGTTCCTTGAAAAAGGATGGGGGTTTGGCAGAACCTACGATAGTCTATCTCCTACACTCAGAATCGATGTCTTATTTACCAGCCCAAATATAAAAACGATTCAATACAGTTCTCCGCATCTTCATTTATCAGACCATTACCCAATTATCACAGATATTCAGCTATAAGATCGAATTTCATTATTTTTATCGTATGGCAAAAAGTTTTTTGCGACGCACATTTAAATCTTTCAGCTTAACAATCACCCTTTTTATGGCGGCAGTTTTTATAATTGCTTGTCTTTCTCCTTATATCAATCCAGCAAATTGGTGGTTTTTCGGATTCACTGGATTAATTGTTCCTTATCTAATTGTACTACTATTTTTCACAACTATATTTTGGCTGATTGCCAAGCCAGTTATTGCCTGGATTCCTTTTATAAGTCTTTGCTTTGGTTGGCAACAATTAGGGGTTGTATTTGCTTGGCATGCAGGAGCTGGTTTCAATAAAAAAAAGCATACACAGAATATTCGAATTGTAGATTGGAATGTAAGAAGCTTTAATGGGCTTAGCAAAAATATTGATGCTAAGAGACTAACAAGAAACGAAGTGGCTGAAATTATTACAAATATGCAAGCCGATATTGTTTGCTTACAAGAATTTAATAGCAGTACGCAAAGAGATTACGCTGATAATATCTCTCTTTTTACCAAAGCATTTCCTTATTATTTCTTTTCAAGAGATTACTTGCGTAACAAAGGAAATTATCATTCCGGAAGTATCATCTTTTCAAAATATCCAATTATTGATTCGGGAAAAACAAAATTCCCCATTGCTGAAAGTCTCATTTTTGCAGATATTTTAAAAGGCAATGACACCATCCGCGTTTTCAATACCCATTTGCAATCCTTTAAATTTAAAAAAGAGGATTATATTGATATTGAAAAAATAAAAGAACAAGATGAAGAAACCTTATCAGCTTCTAAAAATATTTTTAATAAAATGAAACTCGCTTTCACGAGAAGGGGGGTTCAATCCGATATTGTTAGAAGCCAAAGAGATCTTTCTAATTTGCCCAGTATTGTAACCGGTGACTTTAACGATGTTCCAAATTCTTATACCTATTTTAATATCAAAGGAAATTGGCAAGATTGTTTCTTGAAAAAAGATTTTGGGATTGGCAAAACTTATTTGTCATTGGCCCCAACTTTAAGAATAGATTATATTCTTGCGGATAATCGATTCTCTGTGAAACAATTTGATATGGTGGATGAAGATCTAAGCGATCATATGATGTTAGTCACAGATCTAAGGCTTAATAAATAAATCAATTCTTCCCTTCTGTCGAAACGGCTTTATTTTCTTATCTTGCATCCCATGTATTTGAGCCAATTTTTTACCTACTGTTGTTGTTGCTGCTATTAATTAGGCATTTGGCCCATTTAAGTGGCTTATAACTCAATTCACAATCTCACAAGTACTATAACATGTCTTTGAAAGTTTATAATTCCTTAAGCAGACAAAAAGAAATATTTACTCCTATTAACGCACCCTATGTGGGTATGTATGTGTGCGGACCAACTGTAAGTGGTGAAAGTCATTTAGGTCATGCCCGTCCTTTTATTACATTCGATGTAATTTATCGCTACTTGATGTATCTGGGTTATAAAGTACGCTATGTTCGAAATATTACAGATGCTGGACATTTTGAAGAAGAAGGTCGAGAAGCAGAAGATAAGATTAGCAAAAAAGCTGTTTTAGAAAAACTCGAACCTATGGAATTGGTACAAAAATATACCAATCTCTATCATTGGGCTATGAGTAGATTTAATAATTTACCTCCAAGTATTGAGCCAACAGCAACTGGTCATATTGTAGAACAGATAGAGATGATCAAAAAAATCATTTCAGATGGATATGCATATGAAGCGAATGGTTCGGTGTATTTCGATGTAGCAAAATACAATACTGATTTCTCCAAGTTAGGAAAGCCTTACGGCATGCTAAGTGGACGAAATTTAGAAGATCAACTCGATACTACGCGTGAGTTAGATAATCAAGATGAGAAAAGAGATAAAAACGATTTTGCACTTTGGAAGTCAGCCCCTCCAGAACATATTATGCGCTGGAATAGCCCATGGGGCGAGGGTTTTCCGGGTTGGCATATTGAGTGCTCGGCTATGAGTAGTAAATATTTAGGTGAAGAGTTTGATATACATGGGGGAGGAATGGATCTTCAATTCCCTCACCACGAATGTGAAATTGCACAAAGTACAGTTTGTAATCATAAAACTCCTGCTCGCTATTGGTTACACAATAACATGATTACCATTCAGGGTAAAAAAATGGGTAAGAGTTATAATAATGTGATTAAACTAACTGAATTATTCAGTGGAAATAGTCCCATTTTAGAACAACCCTATACTCCAATGACCATCCGCTTCTTTATTTTACAAAGTCATTATAGGGGCACGCTCGATTTTAGTAATGAAGCATTACAAGCTTCCGAAAAAGCGTTGAAACGTTTATGGGAAGCATACGAATGGTTTAGTAAACAAATTTTTTCTGCAGATACTATTGCATCAGATAATTCTCTCGATGATAAGGTTCAAAAGCAAATTGCTGAATTCGATGAATTCATGAATGATGATTTCAGCACAGCCAAAGTATTGGCTAATATGTTTGAATTATCATCAGTAATAAATTCAATTAAAGACAAGCATATTTTAGTTACAGCATTAAGCGGTAAAACTTCATTGCTACTTCAAAAACAATTGAAAGCATATTTAGAAGACGTGTTTGGATTAGTAGGAGAAAGGTCTGCCGATAATGGTCAGCTAGATGGAGTTCTTCAATTACTGATTAGTATTCGTAAAGATGCTAAATCAAAAAAGGATTTCATGACAAGTGATAAAATCAGAAATGAATTGTCCGTATTAGGTGTTCAATTGAAGGATGAAAAAGATGGGGGAACTAGCTATAATATTAACTAGTGATCACAATCATCTGTATGGGCATGATTATGAATTCTGCAGAAACCGAAGTTGAGTAAATGTGCGGTAACTATCAAACTTACTGCTGGAAAAAGGAACCAATACTGCCACTCATGCCATATAACTTTAGCAAATAATAAAAGTATACCAAAGCTGAAGACCACAATCGGCATCAAACTGTGGTGATGTTTTTGCTTTCCATGTCTTAATGCAAGAATCCCAACAATAAAAGCTATAACCACCATCATATTTTCGAAATATAAATTGTCGATAATATTGATGCCAAATATGGGTAAACTAGTTAGCACTAAGGGTAATAAGGCACAATGAATGGCACAGGCCAAGGATGTAGCAATTCCCAAAAAATCCAAATTAACTTTCATTGATTCAATAATAATAGCGCAAATGTACACAAATGCAACAATGTTGCAAAATAATAAAGCGTATGAACAAAAGGACTTGCGCCCTAACTTTGCCTTAATTGTTCAACTATGGGAAAGAAATTAATTGGTTATCTACTCTTCTTTTTTGTACTCCTTATAGGATTCTATTTCTTTTTATTTCGAGGAAATGATGAGTGGAGAACAAAATTGTCTACGATTAGCTATGTGAAACCCTTCCATTTTCAAACCCAGGATGGTAAAACATTTACCGATCGAGATATGATAGGAAAAGTATCTGTGGTGGAATATTTTTTTACAAATTGTAAAGGTATCTGCCCTCATATGAATACCAATATGAAAAGCATTGCCGAAACTTTTAAGAACGAGCCAGACTTTTTAATAATTTCTCATACCTGCGATCCCGATCGTGATACAGTTGCCCGAATGAAAGTCTATTCTGATTCCTTAAAAGTTGATACCAAAAAATGGGTTTTCCTAACTGGCCGTAAGGATAGTCTTTATAGTATGGCTAGAAGTTCCTATTTATTAGACGACCCAAAAAATAATGTTGAAAAAATTGAAGACCAATTTATACATACTCAATTCTTTGCTTTAGTAGATAAAGATGGCAAAGTAAGAGGTCAGGTTTACGATGGATTAAAGGCAGATGAATTGGAGAAATTAAAAGTAGATATTCGTAAACTTTTAAAAGAAAAAGCTGGAAATGGCAATTTTGTAAATAGTATTTTTGGTAATAATCCCTAATAGCGAAAGCATGCATCCAAGGATAGTAGATACACTAAAAAGAAATCAGTTAAGTATTACAGATAGCCGGAAAAAAATTCTGGAAATGTTTCTACAACGCAAAGGCGCGTTAGCACATGCAGATATAGAACAACAAAGCGGTGAAGAATTCGACAGGGTTACTATTTATAGAACCCTTCAAACTTTTGTTGAAAAAGGTATTATTCATACAATACCTTCAGCCGACAATTCTGTTCGATATGCATTGTGTAAAGATGATTGCAGTGAAGGACATCATCACGACAATCATGTACATTTTATGTGCGACCATTGCGGAACTACCTATTGCCTAGATCATGTAACAGTTCCTTCCGTGACTTTACCTGTTGGATTTTTAGTGAGTCAGGTTGATGTGGTAGTAAGTGGTACCTGTTTGAAATGTCAATAACGATTCTATTTATCTTAGCTAACCAAAAACTTCCCTTTTAATAAATAGTCCTACATGATTTTAGTAACCGGAGCTACGGGCTTAGTTGGATCACACCTTATTAAGGCACTGGTTGCTCAGGGTAAGTCTGTGAGGGCATTATATCGTTCTGAAATTCCATCCTCTCATGAATTAAATAATGTGGATTGGTTTAATGCAGATATACTGGATATAGTTGCGTTGGAAGAAGCAATGATTGGTATTACACAAGTATACCATTGCGCTGCAATTGTATCTTTTACAGCAACAAATAAAAAATCATTGCACCATACCAATATTGAAGGCACGGCCAATATTGTGAATGCATGCCTGAATGCTAATATTGAGAAATTACTATTCGTTAGTTCAGTAGCAGCTTTGGGTAGAATTAGAGAAGATCAAGCTATTAATGAAACAATGAACTGGACCGAAGAAACCAGTAATAGTGAATATGGTAAAAGTAAGTATCTCGCTGAATTAGAAGTATGGCGAGGCATGGGTGAAGGATTAAAAGTAGTAGTAGTGAATCCTGTAATTATATTAGGTGCAAGTGACTGGTCAAAAGGCTCAACAGCTATTTTCAAATCCGCGTATGATGAATTCCCATGGTACACTGAAGGCAGCAGTGGCTTTGTAGATGTATTAGATGTAGTAGAAGCTATGATACTTTTAATGGAAAGTTCAATCTGCGATCAACGCTTTATTTTAAGTGGAGAAAATCTACCCTACCGGGACATCTTTACAATGATTGCCAATGCATTTCATAAAAAAGCACCGCACAAGAAAGTTACAGCATTATTAGCTGAAATAGTTTGGCGATTTGAAGGAATAAAAGGAAGAATCACTGGCAAGAGTCCGTTGTTAACGAAAGAAACTTCAATAACAGCAAGAGCTACTGTTCATTTCGATAATAGTAAACTTTTAAAAGCCTTACCACAATTTCAATATCGTAACATGCAGACTTCTATCAATCGAATTTGTTCGGAGTTAAAAAAAATGTATCAATTGTAATTGTTATTAATTCTTGAAAAAAATATCAAAAATATATTTTCTAATAATGCCAATCATGGTTACCCTTTCTTGTAACCACTCACTACTAAATAATTCAACACCCAATTATTCGAACAAAATTGTAGTTAACGAAAACAATCAGGCTGTATTATTAGGATTCTGTTCTACACAAATGTTGTTAGAAAAACCATTTAGTGATTGGTTTATACCTAATTATAATAGTTATCAAACAGATAGCAATAGTATTGAAGCACTTACTAAAGCTTTTAAACATAAGAGAATAGAAATTTATGCGGGCACCTGGTGTAGAGAAAGTAAAGCAGATCTGCCAAATATGTTGAAAATATTAAAAGAGGCATCAGTTAATAGTAATCACATAAAACTGATTTTTTTAAATAATACAGCAGCCATGTATAAACAAAGCCCCCAACACGAAGAAGAAGGAAAAAATATAGTTCGAACACCAACCTATATTATATATGATGGGAAAAAAGAAATGGGCAGAATCATCGACTCTCCCATTGAATCTTTTGAAAGAGACCTTCTAAAAATTTTAAGAAAGGAGCATTACCAACCTCATTTCTTTGATTTACAATTATGAGTTTAAATTAAATAGCTTTACTAAAGGTATTACCAATCATTTGTTTTCTCCAAAGCTGAGCGTCTATTGCGGCGCTGATATTTCGAATAAATGATTTGCCTTTATTAGAAACAATAATATTTTTCCCTTCCATTTTCAGTAAACCATCTTCTTCTAATTGCTTCAATTTATCAGCAGCAGAGTTTATAAACGCCTCTTCAAAACTATCTTCTTCCAAACTTGTTTTATTCTCGCACATTAACTCAAGAATTTTTTTTCTAATTACCAAATCCTCTGAGCTCAACGCATGGCCATGAACGAGCGGCAGAATTCCTTGATTAATTTTTTCTTGATACGATTCAACTTCTTTATCATTTTGAGCAAATGCTGTCCACGCATCACTAATACTTGATACCCCTAAACCAATAATAAGTTTTGATTTAGTAGTAGTATAGCCCATAAAATTTCTGTGCAAATTGCCATCCTCAGCTGCTTTAAAAAGTTTATCATTCAATAAAGCAAAATGGTCCATCCCAATACTATTAAAACCTGCTTCTTCGAACAATTCTCTTCCACGATGATACATGGCCCATTTTTGTGAAGCAGTTGGAAGATCAGCTTCAGTGTATCTCCTTTGAACTTTACTCTTCCAGGGTACATGTGCATAAGAATAAAAGGCTATTCGATCTGGCATAAATCCCTTGATCAAATTAACGGTATGCTCAACACTTGCTACAGTTTGATGTGGAAGACCATATACTAAATCAACATTAATACTACTGAAATTGTATTTTCTAGCCCATTCAACTACTTCATTGGTTTTCTCGAACGACTGAATTCTATTAATTACAAACTGCACATGTGGATCAAAATCCTGAACACCTAAACTTACCCGATTAAAACCTACTTCAGACAATGTTTTAATATGGGCTTCAGTAGTATAATTAGGATGTACTTCAATGCTAAATTCATGATCTGGACTAATTTCCATATCAGCTGTAATTCCCTTAATCAGTTTTTCTAAATTCTCAGGGCTAAAAAACGTAGGAGTTCCTCCACCCAAGTGAATTTCTTTAATCACTGGTGTAGACTTTAATAAGTTTCTATACATTTTCCATTCTTTCAGAACAGTAGCT
>CAIJZG010000331.1 GCA_903825065.1 uncultured Bacteroidota bacterium | reverse complement strand
GTGAGCACATGACCGGTGGAATATTTGGGGCACCTGATCGATTCATAAAGATACGTTTAGGACGTGTCGTTGAAGATATCGACGAAAAGGGAGAAATTGCCGTTATTTGGTTAGATGGAGAACCTGGTGGTCAAAATAGGATAACACTAAGTCAACCCTGTATAAATGTATGGCATGATCCAAATGGTCCAGTAACCCCGTATTGGGGTATTGAATGCGGATATGGCAAAGGAACGGTTGGAATTTTTGGATTTTTAACAGACAACCATGCAGTACTTTTATCGACGACAACGTCTAACCAACCGGGGCAAGGATATGCGTCTACTGAAAAAATACAATCTGGGGAATTTAGAATAACATCGAAATCGGGTGCCGCTTTTACAGAACCAATACTACCGTTCCACAAAATCATACCCTCTGCTTTTTCTGCAGGCGGGTAATTCATATCCCAAACAAACTGATTCATGCCTGCAGAAAAATCAAGCTTGTCCCCAGCTTCCTTCGATTTTTTGCTAAAGGTTTTAATTAATTTATGCTGTTTATCAAAAATGCTAATTGATACTTTGGATGAATCTGTTGCATCTTTCAAAAAGTAATTAAATACTACTCCTGATGCAGGATTCTCTCCCATATTCTGCAAACCAGTTCCACCACGTTGTCTTCGTCCTCCGCCACCTTCTGTTCTATACGCTTCATTTACTGCAAATACGTGCAGACTTTTTTCCAATACAGTTTCTTCTTTCTGTTGTATTAAACTCAAATCATCAATTGCCCAAAAAGCCCGGCCCTGTGTAGCTACAATTAAATCATTATCTTTTATTGTCATATCAGTGATCGGCACAACCGGTAAATTCAACTGGAATTTTTTCCAATTTGCACCATAATCAAAACTAATATACATACCATACTCTGTGCCCGCATACAATAATCCTGGTCGCTTATGATCTGCTCTTAATGCTCTTGTGAAATGCATTTTATTAATCCCATTGGTGATGGTTTGCCATGTTTTTCCATAGTCTTCTGTCTTATACATATAGGGAGTAAAATCGTCTGATTTATACTTTGTCCCTACCACATAAGCAGTTCCTTTTTTAAAGGGATCGTTTTCTATACAATTCCACATCATCCACTTTCCTGCAGCAGGTGGGGTAACATTTTCCCAATTTTTTCCTGCATCCTTACTCATACTTAACACCCCATCATCACTTCCTATCCAAAGTAAATCTTTTTCTAAACTTGATTCTATTCCTGTGAATATGGTACAATAATATTCAACAGAAGTATTGTCTTTGGTTATCGTACCACCACTTGAAATTTGTTTGCTTTTTTCGTTGGTAGTTAAATCCGGACTAATTGTTTCCCAGCTTTGACCTTCATTTTCAGTTACAAATAAATGGTCTCCTCCAACATATAATCGCTTAGGATTATGTGGAGAAAAGAAAAAAGGGAAATTCCATTGGAAACGGTATTTCTGCACATCAGCACCGGCTCCCATTGGATTATCAGGCCAAACATTAATGGCTCTATTCTCTCCGGTTTTATGATCTAATCTCGAGAGATATCCTCCATAGTTACCTCCATAAACCACATCAGGATTATTAGGATCTGCTATTACATAACCACTTTCTGCACCAGCTGTACTTTCCCAATCTTTTTCCGTGATACCTGCACCGCTAGTTCTACTCTTAATGCGAATAGTACTATTATCTTGTTGTGCACCCAATATATGATAAGGGAAAGCATTATCGGTTGTTACACGATATATTTGGGCTGTTGGTTGGTTCATTAAACTACTCCAATTATTCGCAGCATCATAACTGATTTGTGCGCCACCGTCATCTGCAACAATCATTCTATTCCCATCTTCTGGATCGATCCATAAATCATGGTGATCGCCATGTGGTGTATTCACTGAAGTAAAAGTTTTACCCCCATCTCTACTGCGCATGAATTCAACATTCGGACAGTACACTAAATTTTCGTTTTTGGGATCTACATAAACTTTTGAATAATACCATGCACGCTGACGTATATTATTATCACTGCATTGCAAGGACCATGTGTCTCCCCCATCATTACTTACAAACAAACCACCATTTGCATTTTCAACTAATGCAAATATTTTATCTGTATTTGAAGGGGCAATAGCAACACCTACAATACCCCAGATGCCTTTTGGAAAACCTTTGTTGGTTGAAATATTTTTCCAGGTTTCTCCACCATCAATTGATTTATAAAGACCACTTCCTTCACCACCGCTTTCCATACTATAGGGTGTGCGTATTACATGCCACATACCTGCATATAATACAGATGGATTACCTGGCTCACTCACTAAATCTGAGCAACCAGTTAAACTATTCGCGAATAATGTTCGTTTCCAGGTTTTACCACCATCAGTTGTTTTATAAACTCCCCGTTCTTCATTGGGTCCGAATAAATGCCCCATAACACCTACTACAACCGTATTTGGATCTTTAGGATCAATGATGATTCGAGTAATATGCCTGCCTTCTTTTAAACCTAAATTATTCCAGGTTCTGCCACCATCGGTTGAACGCCACATACCGCCCAAGCCCTCGGCCACATTGCCTCGCATGGTGTTCTCCCCTTCACCAACATAGATAATTGATTCATCACTAGGTGCTACTGCAACAGAACCTATCGTTCCACCAAAATACTTATCAGTAATATTTTTCCAGTTACTTCCACCATCTGTTGTTTTCCAAACACCGCCACCAGTACTACCAAAATAGAAGTTCATTTTGTTTTTATAACTTCCAGTAACTGCACCGCTTCGACCACCTCTGAAAGGACCAACTAAACGATACTTTAATTTTGAAAACAAAATTGAATCAGCATTTGATTCCATACTTGGAACTAATGTTGCTTTAGCATTTTTCTTCTGCGCCATAGCAGAAAAAAATAAGATACTTGCCATGGCAAGCAGGAGGGAATACTTTCTCATGTTTATAGAATTGGCTATTAAGTTAGTGATCTAAATTTATTTTGAACAATGCAATTGATAAATGGTTTACCAATTTATCAAAATTTGTATTGGTTTACTGCTAAAACCTACGGGCAGCAACAATTGATGCTGTTTTCCTAAATTCCAAATAGCTTGTTCACCTGCGCTTATCCCCCTTGTTTCGCTGGCATCAAGGATGGATAATGATTGTTTATTAATAGTAATTTTTTTTGGCATTTGTTCGATACCGGGTATTTGAAAATTTATTTTCCGTTGAGCCATTTTTCCAGAATAATTACCACCATTTGAATTAATCATAATTTCTAGTGTAGAAGCAGTTTTACCTTTTGAACTGAAATTTATTAATTCATATTGTTTACTACTAATAGCATTCTTTGAAATTCCATCATCAAAATATAACTGATAACTACTCGATTTTTCAGATGGAATATATAACACAGTTAAGGTTTCTGATTTTTGTTCCAGCGTATTTTTAACCCGATTCAAATATTGTGGAATAAAACTACCTGCTTTAATAAGAACTGGATATTTAAAATCATCTGTATTAAAACTAATTGTTTGTTTTCCAGCAAAAAATTGATGCGAATGATAATCGTACCAATTACCTTCTGGCAAATAAACATCTCTAGACTTTTGCCCTTTAACTAAAACTGGCGCAATCATAAATGCATCGCCCCAAATAAACTGGTCTTCAATGGAAACAGCTCTCTCATCGTTTTGATATTGATAATACATTGGCTTAATTAAAGGCTCACCAAATGCAGCTTGTCGATACGCCAATGTGTAATTGTACGGCAATAATTGATATCGCTGATCCACTACTTTTTTAACATTGTCTAAAACAGATTTCTCTGCCAATGCAGGTTCACTCGGATAACTAAAAGCATTCGGATCTACTTCAAATAATGCAGTACCATGTGGACGAAAGATTGGCGTAAATAAAGAAAACTGTAACCACCTCAAATATAATTCTGCATCACCCTCTCCCATCGCAAAGCCTCCCGCATCACTATGTATATATGGAATCCCGCTCATACTCATACCAAGTACATTCGTCAATTGCGCTCGCAAGCCACTCCAGGATCTGCTGATATCACCAGTCCATGGAAAAATACTATAACGCTGACTTCCAGAAAAACCTGAACGATTCAGGTGAAACAATCTTGTGTTCGGAAATTCTTTGGCATAATTATCAAACAACATTTTATTCCAATAATGCCCGTATAAATTATGTACTTCATCTGCTTGCATCATTCGACTCACCCCTAGGTCTTTTAAATTATGCAATATATCAGATGGATGTTTTTCTGGTTCGCCCAAATCAGTCCACCATCCTGCTACACCATTGGCAATTTGTTTTTTATAGTGATAGCTCCATAACCAATCACCGGCGTCTTTTCTAAAAATATCTAACAAACCCCCTTTACCAAAATAAAAGTCTTGTAGCTGATACGCCTTACCCGCACTATCTTTCGCCAGATACTGTTCTGCAAATGGATAAGATTTTGTACCCTTTAAGAAAAAAGGTTCCGTAATTAAGATTGAATTGAGGTTATCTTTTTTAAGATCTGCGATCATCTGCTTTGGGTTGGGCCATTTAGATTTATTTACCCAATCAATATTGCCCAAAGTATTTTTAATGCTATCGCCAAACCAAAATAAATCAAAGATCACAGCATCGAAAGGAATTTTTTCTGCGCGCATTTTTGCAGCAATATCCTTGGTTTGTTTTTCGCTCGTATATCCAAAACGACTCATGAAATTTCCCATCGCCCATTTTGGAGGCATCGGTTGAAATCCAGTAAGCTTTTGGTAAGAAGTTAAAATCTCTTGATAGGTTTCTCCAAAAATCACGTACACATTTATTTCACCACTCAAAAACCCCACTTCAAAAACAGATGGATTTGTTTTACCAATATCCGCATAACCTTTTGAACCGTTATCAAAAAACAATCCATATCCCTTGGAAGAAGTAAAGAATGGAACAGAAAAATTTAAATTATCAGCCCCTTCGCTATAACCATACCAAGGATTATTGTACAAATTAAAACGATACCCTCTTCTATTCAAAGGCAATGCCCTTTCTCCACCACCAAATATTTGTTCTCCATCTTCTAAATTTATTCGAAACCCTCTAAACCCATTTGTATCTGGCAAAACAGAAATGGAAATATGCTTATCTGATCCTTTTGCATAAAGCAAAGTAGCACGTCCCTTTATGATATCAGTTCCTTTGGTTTCAATAATAATGGGTTTCTCAACAACAGCATTGGTAATTTTATCATTTTTTTGATATCCCGATGGCTCGTAAATAAATTTCCTGATATCACGATTATAATATTCCTGACGAAAGATTCCTTTTTGTGTTTCCGTATTTTTTGATAGAACTTTGAACTCGTTCTGTGCGGAAAGAACATTCGTACAAAGAAGCCCGCAAAACAGAATACTAAAAAAGGATTTCATACTTTTTATTTGAGATCTATAATGAGTTCAAATTTAGCACAAGAAAACCATGAACCAACAAAGCTTTACAATAACTGGGAATATCGTTGACATCCTAAATAAATCGATTTTCGAAGCAACTATTGAAGTAGTAGATGGGAAGATCAAAACTATTGCACCATCAGGGAATACCGAAAAGCCTACAAATAATTTTATTTTGCCAGGTTTTGTTGATAGTCATGTTCATATCGAAAGCAGTATGCTCATTCCAAGCGAGTTTGCAAGACTTGCAGTAGTTCACGGAACCGTTGCTACTGTTAGCGATCCACACGAGATTGCCAATGTATGTGGAATGGAAGGAGTTGAATTCATGATCAATAATGGAAAAAAAGTTCCATTCAAATTTAATTTCGGAGCACCTAGCTGCGTACCTGCCACCATTTTTGAAACAGCAGGTGCTTCTTTGAATGCAGATGATGTAAAAAAATTGTTAGAAAAAGAGGAGATCAAATACCTCAGTGAAATGATGAATTTTCCTGGCGTGCTATACAAAGATCCTGAAGTTATGCAAAAGCTCCGTTATGCGCATGCATTAGGTAAACCCATTGACGGTCATGCTCCGGGCTTAAGAGGAGAAACAGCAAAGACTTATATCGAAGCTGGTATTTCTACCGATCATGAATGCTTCACGGCAGAAGAAGCGCTCGACAAACTCGAGTATGGTATGAAAATTATTATCCGTGAAGGTAGTGCTGCAAAGAATTTTGAGGCACTCATAGAATTACTCGAAGATTACCCCAACATGATCTTATTCTGCAGCGATGATAAACATCCCGACAGTTTAAAAGCTGGCCATATTAACCAACTCTGTGCACGTGCCATTGCAAAAGGCATAGATCTATTCTCTGTACTTAAAGCAGCTTGCATAAATCCTGTTCTACATTATAAACTTGATGTAGGCTTATTATATGAAGGCGATGATGCTGATTTTATTGTGACTGATTCATTAACCGAATTCAAGATCAATAAAACATTTATTAAAGGCGAACTTGTTGCAGAAAATGGGAAAAGCTTTATTAAATCTGTTGTTGAAGAACCCATCAATCAATTTGTATGTGAAAAAATTAAATCAACAGATTTATTAATTCCTGTTGGAACTTATCCAACTAGTCATGGAAATATTGCAGTGATAGAAGCACTCGACGGCCAACTGATTACTAATAAACTTTGGTTAAGTCCCACTATTGAAAATAATCATTTCATAAGCGATCCTTCGAAAGACCAATTAAAAATGGTGGTGGTTAACAGGTATCATGCTGCACCCATCGCTAAATGTTTTATCAAAAATTTTGGTTTTAAAAAAGGCGCTATTGCATCTTCTGTGGCACATGACAGTCATAATATAGTGGCAGTAGGAACAGATGATGAAAGTCTTGCTCAAGCTATCAATTTAGTGATTGAAGAAAGGGGTGGGGTAAGTTGTGTAGATGGCTTAAACGAACTAGTTTTGGGCTTGCCAGTTGCCGGCTTAATGAGTGCGAAAGATGGCTATGAAGTAGCAGCAGCTTATACTGCCATCGATGCCATGGCTAAGAATCTAGGAAGTAATCTGCAAGCGCCTTTCATGACATTAAGCTTTATGGCATTGCTAGTTATACCTCATTTAAAATTGAGTGATAAAGGGCTTTTTGACGGAGATAATTTTTCTTTCCTGCCTAATGAATAATTAAGCTTCTAGTCCAATCCAAACACTGACATTTTTAGAAAAAATAATGAGCAATAGAAGAAACGGCAAAATGGTAATTAGGCTCAGGAGGTAAGAGCTCAGTAGGATGCTGGAAGTGCTAGATTTTTGGTCTTGAGCGACTGAGATCGAAAGACCCACCGCAATGCCTGCTGCTATGGGTGAAACTATCAATTCAATCAGCGTTTGGAGTTGAGCCCAATGCCCGACTGTAATAATCCCACCTTCAAGCATCCATAATTTATCCAAATGTTCTAGCCCAAATTTGGCTCCCATCAGAGTTTTATATCTCGGTAGAAACTGTATTCCTAGATGGAATATACAGAACAAATTGAAAAATTTCTAGAATTTCACAAGTTCAGAAGACAGGTAAATAGCAAAGCTTTTTTCATGGAAAAACTCAGGTATTTTGTC
>CAIJZG010000330.1 GCA_903825065.1 uncultured Bacteroidota bacterium | reverse complement strand
CAAACAAGGCTTATATTTACAGAGCAGAAATGACTTTTAAAGGGGATAAAATATGAAAGTAGCTATCTATAGTCGTGGTCTTGATTTTGAACAGGAAAATCCAATCCTGCTTTTGCTAGAAGAACTGATGCGATATGATACCACTATCTTTATTTTTAAACAATTACTAGAACAATTCACTTTTCCTCCTTCAATTTATCAAAAACTCATTCCTTTTACAAAATCTGCGGAACTTTCTGATGATATAGATATACTGATAAGTATTGGGGGAGATGGCACCATGTTAGACGCCGTTACATTAGTGAAACAAACCAATATCCCTATTCTGGGTATTAATTTCGGGAGACTTGGATTTTTAGCAAGTATCAGCCGTGACGAGCTATCAACGGCAGTTGATGCTTTAATTAATCGCACTTTTCATATCGAAAAAAGAACTTTAATTCACCTGGATTCCAATGAGTCGTTATTTGGTGATGCCCCTTTTGCATTGAACGAATTTGCAATTCATAAACGGGATATTTCTCCAATGGTAAAAATTCATACCTATCTGAATGGTGAGTTTTTGAATACTTATTGGGCAGATGGTTTAATCGTTGCCACACCAACTGGATCTACCGGGTATAATATGAGTTGCAATGGACCCATTGTATTTCCTGAATCGTCGAGTTTTGTAATTACTCCAGTAGCTCCACACAACTTAAACGTAAGATCTATCGTAGTACCAGATTCCAATGTCATTTCATTTGAAGTGGAGGGTCGGGCCGATCAATTCATTTGTGCGTTGGATGCGAGAAGAGAAATAGTAACAAAAACTATACAGTTGGCGGTTCGAAAAGAAAAATTTTATATTAATCTTGCAAGACTTAATGAAAATAATTTCCTTTCTACTCTAAGAACTAAATTAACCTGGGGCTTGGACAAAAGAAATTAACTTTTACCTTCGAAAAAATTGATGCTATTTTACAATAGATTGATGAATTTAATCACATGCTGCGAAAAATTGGACTGTTCATATTAATATCTTTTTGTGTGGCAAGCGCTAAGGCCCAGGTCATTGAAACTTATGAACATGATTCAGAGTATGGATTTTCTGTTGGGTTAGGTCATTATTTCGGCGATTTAAATACTGGCATGAAGTTAAACCGGCCTAAGTTTGCTGCCGGTATTTTCTATGGTAAACAGATAAACAATTACATTGGCTTTAAAATTTCTGGTAACTATACTTTTCTGGCTTATAGCGATAAGTACAGTAATAATCCTACGGAACGTCAACGAAATCTAAGTTTCAATACAGATGTATGGGAAATGAGTATTTCGGGCAATTTCAACTTTTTTAAATTTGTACCCGGTTTTGAAGAATATAGTTTCACCCCTTATGTAAGCCTGGGCCTTGGACTTTTTTCTTTTGATCCCTATGCCTATCTGGGTGGGCAAAAATATTTTTTACGACCCTTGGGTACCGAAGGCCAGGGATCAGCGCTGTATCCCAATAAAAAGCCTTATAGCCCAATAGCCATGTGCATTCCAGTTGGTGTGGGCATGAAATATGCGTTGAGCTCTTCCACCAATATTTTTGGAGAAATTTCTTATCGTTTTACTAACACGGATTATTTGGATGATGTGAGTGGCAATTATGCGCCAGATGCATTTCAGCAAACATTACCAAATGGTGCTCCCAACCCGGCTTATCTTTTACAAGATAGAAGCTATGAATATGGAACTCCTATGGGAGTGAAAGGTCGCCAGAGAGGAAATAGCAGTCAAAAAGATGCTTATGTAACCATTCAAGTGGGCATGTCATTCAATATTCAAACCTACCGCTGCCCTAAATATTAGAAATAAATCATAATT
>CAIJZG010000329.1 GCA_903825065.1 uncultured Bacteroidota bacterium | reverse complement strand
GTGGATTTGCCAGATCAATGGCGTTGACCAATCATATTTCTTTTACAATTGGCAATTATGCATCAGTTCCATATACAGAGGAAGAGAATGCCATATTCAAACGTTTTGCGAATGTTTTCGAACAATCCTTTACACGTTTCCTCGATCTTCAAAAGGCAGAAGCACAGGCAAAAGAAGCAAAGATCGAAGCTGCATTGGAAAGAGTGAGAAGCAAAACAATGGCGATGCATAATAGTCAGGACGTTGGTGATACTGTTGTTTCCATGTTTGACGAGTTGGTAAAACTAGAAGTGAAAACAAATCGGTGCGGAATACTCATTTACAGTAAATCGAAGATAGCTGAAGTGTGGACTGCAAAATCAAACCTCCATGAAAAGGCAACATTAATCATTGGCAAGTTAGACTTAACCATGCATCCACTCTTGCAAGGGATATACCATGCCTGGGAAAATAAGGAATCTGTATTCACTTATCCAATGATTGGCGATGATTTAATATCGTATTACCAGGCAATAAACAACACAAAGTATTACAGAACTGTTTTTGATTTGAATGCATTGCCATCAAAGGAATTTCATTCAGACTTCTTTTTTGCAGAAGGTTCAATTTTTTCATTCACTAATGAAATATTAACTGAAGAAGCTACCATTATTTTTAAGCGATTCGCAGGTGTGTTTGGACAGACATACAGACGATATCTCGATCTTCAAAAAGCAGAAGCACAAGCAAGAGAATCTCAGATAGAAGCTGCATTAGAAAGAGTAAGAAGCCGCACCCTTGCTATGCAGAAAAGTGATGAATTAGCCGAGACAGCTGTGGTGGTTTTTAAACAATTAATCAATTTAGGGATTGAACCTAACCGCCTATATATCGGGATCATCAAAGAAGATAATAACCTCATTGAATTTTGGATTACCGATGAAGATGGCAGTTAAGAGATTACTCAGTTTACAGCTGATGCTTCCAAGAATGACAGTATGCATAAAATGTACAAGGCCTGGAAAGAACAAGAAAAATCTTTGACTATCGAAATGCAGGGAAAAGAATTAGCCGAATATTTTCAATACCTCAGTTCCGATTTGCATGTGCCTTTTAAACAAGGACTATCTCAGAAAAAACGCATCCAAAATATTGCATTTTTTGGCAAAGGCTTTATTGGCATGGCTTCACCAGATGAGCAACCAGAAGAGGCCATTCATTTACTGGAAAGATTTGCAGCGGTATTCAATCTCACGTATACCCGTTTCAACGACTTACAAATTGCAGAACATCATGCAGAGCAGGCAGAGCTGGATCTGATTAAATTACAAACAGAAAAAAAGCGTGCGGAAGATGCACTAAAAGAATTGCGTTCCACACAAACGCAATTGATCCAATCAGAAAAAATGGCAAGTCTTGGTGAACTTACCGCAGGCATTGCCCATGAGATTCAAAATCCTTTGAACTTTGTCAATAATTTCAGTGAAGTAAGTTTGGAATTGATAGAAGAAGTGAAAAGTGAAAAATCAAAATTAAAAAATGAAAGGGATGAAAAAATAGAAGATGAATTACTAAATGATATAGCTGCCAATCTTGAAAAGATCAATCATCACGGTAAACGTGCAGATGCCATTGTAAAGGGCATGTTACAACATAGTCGCAGCAGTACTGTCATTAAAGAGCCTACTAATATCAATGCACTGGCAGATGAATATCTGCGTCTGGCTTATCATGGTTTACGCGCAAAAGACAAATCATTCAATGCAACTATGGTCACCGATTTTGACCCTTCCATCGGAAATGTAAATGTGATCCCTCAGGATACAGGAAGAGTGATCCTAAATCTGATTACAAATGCATTTTATGCTGTGAACGAGAAGAAGTTGAAAGGTATTGAAGGATATGAGCCTACGGTAACTGTAATCACTAAAAAAGAAGGAAATAAATTATTCATTACCGTGAAGGATAATGGTTTCGGAATACCAGAGAAAGTAAAAGAAAAAATATTCCAACCATTCTTTACAACCAAGCCTACAGGAGAAGGAACAGGGCTAGGATTATCCATGAGTTATGATATCATCACTAAAGGACATGGTGGTGAATTATTGGTTTATTCGGAGGAAGGAAAAGAGACTGAGTTTAAAATAATTTTACCCATTTAAAAATTTATTAAACCCCTAATATGAAAATACTCGTAGTAGACGACGAACAGGATATGCAAACCCTATTCCAGCAAAGGTTTCGCAAAGAGATCAGAGATGGGATTGTTGATTTTGCATTTGCTATTTCAGGCGAAATGGCTTTAGAATATTTGAAACACAATCATCATGAAGCAGTACTCATTTTATCCGACATTAATATGCCAGGTATGAGTGGATTGGAACTGCTCGACAAAATCAAAACTAAATATCATACACCACCTCCCATTGTGATGATGATTACGGCATACGGTGATCAGGAAAATTATAACCAAGCAATGAAATTAGGTGCAGATGATTTTTTAACAAAGCCAGTTGACTTTAGTCTCTTAAAAGAAAAACTAAAAATTAACTAATGCCAAAAATTCTTGTAGCCGACGACGAGATCGATTTAGAAACCCTGATCAAACAGAAATTTCGTAAACAGATCCGTGATGAAAAATACGAATTTGTCTTTGCCATCAATGGTAAAGATGCCATCTTGAAATTGGAAGAACATCCAGATATATCCATCGTATTAAGCGATATCAATATGCCGGAAATGGATGGCCTAACATTACTCACCAAGATTACTGATTCTAATCCATTGATGAAAACTGTAATGGTTTCTGCTTATGGTGATATGGAGAACATTCGGAGTGCCATGAATAAAGGTGCTTTTGATTTTGTGTGTAAACCAGTGAACTTCGAGGACCTGGAATTAACCATTGAGAAAACGATCAAGCACGTAGCTCAAATAACTGAAACATTAAAAGCCATCAAGGAAAATAATATTCTGCGCATGTATGTGGATGAGACTGTGCTCAATTTCATGTCCACTCAGCAATTCGAAGATTCCTTATTGGTAAATGAAACAATAGAAGCTACTGTTGCCTTTATTGATATTTGTGGCTTTACTGCCATAACAGAATCTGCGCCAGCAAATACAGTTGTCAAAATGCTGAATACTTATTTTGATGTAATGGTAAACGACATCATTGCACAGGATGGACATATTGATAAATTTATCGGTGATGCCATCATGGCTGTATTTAGAGGTAAACATCAATTGGATAGAGCCATCGATGCTTGCCTGGCCATCCGCAATTTATTGGATAAACTTCCGCAATTAGATAATGGTCTTAATTTCTTACCAAAAGTTTC
>CAIJZG010000328.1 GCA_903825065.1 uncultured Bacteroidota bacterium | reverse complement strand
TAAATTGAATACTAATAACAGTGATAGAAAATCCAATACTGTTTATAATAGTTATGGAACTCCCTCTTGATTCTTCAGGTGCGCTCTGAGCAACTAAAGTTGAAAATAAAGGAGAGTCGGCGATCACTGTAATCCCCCATACAAATAGAAAACAAAGGAAAAGAAAGGTCGAATTTGAAAAAAGAAAGAATGGTGAAATGATACAACATAAACAAGAAATGAATAACGATAAAGTAGCAATTTTTCTTACTCCAAAAAATTGAGAAACTATACCACTTAAAACACAGGCGAATCCCCCAGAGGCAATAATGAAAAATGAGAAAAAGGGAACATTCAGATTTGTTAGCGGGTAATGTTTATTATATGCCAATAACATCAAAGGAACATAAGCCCAAAAACTATATAATTCCCACATATGACCAAAATATCCAATTGAGAAAACACGAAAATTTGGATTCTTAAATCCACTCAAGAATGATGTGAGTTTCATTTTCTGTCCAGATTTTCGAAAAGGGCCGTTAGGCACAAATAATAGTATGCTTAACCCTCCCAGCGCAGATAGACTGGTTGTGGTATATAAAACGTATTTCCATGGAAAACCTACGATGAGGGTTTTTAATAAATGCGGGAATGCAGTACCCAATACTAATGCCCCAACTAAAAATCCTAATGACTTACCCAAACCAGATTGATAATAATCAGATGCGATTTTCATTCCAACAGGGTAAATCCCTGCTAAAAAAAAGCCAGTTAAGAATCTAAATAATAGTACTTGAGTAGCATCAATATGGTAAATGCAAAGTCCGAGATTAAAAAGGCCTGCTAAAATAGAACTGAAAAAAAATACTTTAGAGGGAGCATAGCGATCAGAAATTGTAAAGATGGCAAATACCAACGTGCCGACAATAAACCCAAACTGGATGGCGCTGGTGAGGTGTGCTAAAAAATGATCGTCAAGATTCAGTTCTCTTGCCATATCAGATATGATGGAGTTTCCAGCAAACCAAAGCGAAGTACATAAAAATTGAGCAATTACAATAATCGGCAAAATTTTTTTCATACGTATTTTTTATTCAGTAAACAGGCTTCCTATCGAATATGTTTTTGCTTGCCCGCTTATTATAACTCGATCAGCTTTATCCTCGCAAAATAGCTTTCCCTCCCTTTCAGAAACCTGATAAGCTATCATTTCTTTTTTATTTAGTCTTTCAGCCCAATAAGGGATTAAGGAACAATGTGCGGAACCTGTAACTGGATCTTCTAAAATGGATGTTTGTGGAGTGAAAAATCTGGAAACAAAATCACAATTATCACCTATAGCAGTGATAATTACCCCTCCGGGTTCAAGGTTTATTTGATCAAAAAGAGCCCTGTTAATTTTAATATTTCGAATTTGAGTTTCGTTGTCATAAACTAAAACATAGTCTCTTGACTTCAAAATTTCTTTAGGCTTAATATTCAATGAATTTTCGATTATTTCTGGTAAGGAACTTGATATGGGCATTCTTGAAGGGAAGTCTAATTTGTAAAGATCATTTTTAACAGAAACTATCAAATCACCACTTAAAGTTTCAAAAGTAATTTTGTCTTTTTTATAATCAAGTATGGTCGTTAAACAATGAGCAGTTGCAAGCGTAGCATGGCCACATAGATCCATTTCTATTTCAGGGGTAAACCAGCGTAAATGTATTTTATCACCTTTGTCAACAAAAAAAGCGGTTTCCGCAACCGCATTTTCTTTTGAGATTTTCAATAACATATCATCAGGTAGCCAAGTATCTAAGGGTACAACACAGGCAGGGTTTCCTCCAAATGTTTTGTCGGTAAAAGCATCTATTTGATATAAGTTAAGTTTCATGTTTTAATCTTTAGTGATCTGCTTCCCAATAAAATATACATTTTCTTGTTCATGAAATGTATTTCCATTTTTTATTAAATCAATTTTCGTTTAATTCTTTTTCATAAGCTCTTCTTGGAGCCCCACCAAACATTATTTCTCCGCAATAAGTGTACTGTAATTTATCTAAAACTTTCATCATCGGTATATTGTCGAAATTCGTATCCACTTTGATACTAAATACATTTTGTTCAATAGATAGGTCTTCTATCATTTTAAATAATTGCGTTGCAATGCCCTTTCCTTTGTATTCATTAGAGGTAGCAACACGATGTATAACTACATAATCTTCATTTGTTAACCAACTCCCGTTAATATCATTATAAGCAGGTTCCTCGCCAAAAATAATTGCGGCGTATGCAACAATAACATTATTGTCAATAAGTACATAGCCATAACCATTGTTGATGTCATCGTAAACAGTTTGTTCATTTGGGTATCCGTGTTGCCATTGCTCGCTTCCATCTTTTTTTCTTTGATCAATAGCATCTTGAAGAATGTTCCAAATATTAGTTTGTTCCGAATGTTTTGCTTTGCGTAATATCATTTTTATTAAATAGACATTAATAATGATTTAGATTTATAGGTTCTAGTTAATTATTGAACATATTTATCAAACCAACTGATCATTCTCTTATAAAAATCAATATTGTGTTTTATTTGTTTAAAACCATGGGGTTCGTTGGGATACAAAACCAATTCTGTAGGAACATTATAATAGCGAAGTGCTCTATACAATTCCTGGGATTGACCAATAGGATCTATTTTGTCATTCTCACCCTGAATGATTAAAGTAGGTGTTTTAGCATTTTTTATAAAATTGATAGGGGAATGGCTTGAAAAATTCTCAGGATGTTCATAGGGTGTGCCAAAGAACCAACGGTCATATGCTGCATTATCTTCAGTTCCAAATTCACTGGCTAAGTTTGCAATACCTGCGCCCGACATTGCTGCTTTAAAACGATTGGTCTGAGTGATTGCCCATTCAGACATAAAGCCACCATAAGACCATCCAGTAATACCCATCCGCGTACTGTCAATATTTTCTTTTGCTATCAGCATATCAACACCATACATGATATCTTTAAAATCATTGCCACCCCAGTCATTCCGATTGGCGATAATAAAATCGTGTCCATAACCTGTTGAACCTCTAATATTAGGACAGAAAACTGCATATCCGCGTTGTACAAATAACTGAACCCATGCACTATAATCATTTATAAATGCAGAAGTTGGACCACCGTGTATAAATACCATTAAGGGTAATAGTTTGGTTGAAGTATTTATGGGTTTATAAAGTGCAGATTCAATAGTAAGTCCGTCAACACTTTTATAAGTTATAAATTCTGGTTTTGCTAGTGGAAAGCTATCAAATACTTTATTGAAATGAGAGACCTGTACTGGTTTATTATCTGCTCCCATCAGCCATACCTCACTTGGTTTTATGGCATTAAAGCTTTCAAAAAGAACAGTTCCATCCGCAGCAATATCAAAGCTTCCAATATTTTGGTTGATAGGATATTCGTATTTATTTCCATTATCAGAAATACTAAAAAGTTTTGTTGAAAAGCCCTTTTGCACAATGGAAACTAAATGATGGTTGTCTGAGAATTTGAAGATCCTTATTGGAAGGTCGATACTTTTACCTGTGATATTTTTCGCTACACCTGTTTCCAAAGGTTGAATAAACAGATCATGTGCATCCGGACCATCACCCCATGAAGAATTATAAGCAATCGTATTTCCATCGGGTGATATTTGAATATTTCCCCAAAAGGAATGTGTTGGGCTGGGAATATTTGTAATGGAACTGTCTTTTAACGATAATAAGCATAGTTGATAAGTAGGGACTTCTTTAGTTGGTAAATATTGCGTTACTAATAATAATGCATCACCCGACGGCATCCATTTCATTTCCTCTACCGACCAGTTTTGATGCGTGTATTGAGTAGTGTTTTTAGTAAGTACATCTATGATGAAAATTCTAGTTGGCTTAACTGATTCACTAACCACTTTTTCATCGTATTTGTCAGCCTGCCTTTTTTCTTCTTCAGCTGAAACTGGATCTTCTGTTAGATAAGCAATTTTATTTCCTGCTGGATTCCATACATATTCAGTAATGGATGTTTTGCCCTGTGTTAATTGTGATGCCTCACCTCCTGCAATATCCATCAAAAAGATTTGATTTTCTTCGTTCCTATTTGATAGAAAAGCAAGCTGGGT
>CAIJZG010000327.1 GCA_903825065.1 uncultured Bacteroidota bacterium | reverse complement strand
ATGCCTCAAACAAACAGGAAATAAATTTATCAGACTTACTCGAAGGTTGTGTAGATAGTTTTAAAAATAGATTCCCTGCGAGAGTTATCGAAGAGAAAATTAATGAATCAATATATATCATTGGCGAACCTTTATTACTACAGATGCTGGTGAATAACTTAATTGATAATGCCAATAAATATGCGAACAAAGGCACTCCCATTACGATATCATTAGATCAAAAAAACAATCAGGTTGAATTTTCAGTGGCAGATCTGGGCGAAGGCTTAGCTGAAGAAGAAAAAAAGAAAGTATTTGAAAAATTTTATCGTGTAGGTGAAGAAAATACCCGCAAAACAAAAGGAACTGGCCTGGGTTTATATCTATGCAAAAAAATTGTACAAGGTCATGGCGGCAAAATATTTGTTAGCAACAATCAGCCCCAGGGTAGTATTTTTACAGTAGTATTTAAGATCACTTAAAAAAGGTATTAACAATAAATAGAATCGCTTGAAAGAATCTTTAGCAAATATTCTGTTAGTGGAAGATGAAGAAAATCTTCACGAGGCATTGAAGCTGAATCTGGAAATGGAAGGATATTCTATTACTTCAGCCTATGAGGGTACTGCAGCGCTAAAAGCTATTGCGAATGAATATTTCGACCTAATCATCATGGATATCATGCTACCAGGTATTGATGGTATTAGTATTACTGAAACCGTTAGGGTAAGTGCAAATGAAGTTCCAATTCTAATTTTGAGTGCTAAAAATTCGAGTGCTGATCGAGTTTTAGGATTGAAAAAAGGAGCTGATGATTATCTTACAAAACCTTTCAATTTAGAAGAACTGTTACTTCGGGTGTCTAAACTGATTCAGAAGAATAAAAAACTAACAGTAAAAGAGACTATTGTAGACTTTTATGAATTTGGAAATAATAAAATTGATTTTAAAGCACAGGAAGCCACCAACTGGAACGGACAACATATCCCTCTTAGTAAAAAAGAAGTCATGCTTCTGAAATTGCTGATTGAAAATAAAGGAGAGGTAGTAACCAGAGAAAAAATCCTTCAGGTTGTTTGGGGCTACAATGTATATCCAACTACCAGAACAATCGACAATTTTATCCTCAGTTTTAGAAAGTATTTTGAGCTGGATAGCCGAAATCCTAAGCATTTTCATTCGGTTAGGGGAGTTGGTTATAAATACACTGTTTAAACAACTTCAGATACAATATTCACTACTAATACGCGTTTGAAGTATTTCAAATAGTGAACATGTCTATTCAACTTCAATCAATCATAGATTTTCTGGATCCTGTTAATATAGCTCAAATTTCGAACGATGAAGGCTTTAAGGATAGTCAATTGGGCAAACATATTGCTGTTTACGAGGATGAATTTCCGGATATTACCAATGCCGATTTTGTGATTGTGGGTTGTGGAGAAATGAGGGGTGCGGGTATCCAACTAACCAATACAGATGCTCCGAATGCTATTCGCGCAGAATATTATAAATTATTTCATTGGCATACCCAAGTAACAGTAGCAGATATCGGCAATGTGAAATGTGGTGCTACTTTGGAAGATACTTATGCCGCTTTAAAAGCTGTGATCACAGAGTTAATGGAATTAAAAAAACGAGTGGTGATACTTGGAGGCACTCATGATGTTACTACTGCGCAATATGGGGCTTATGGAAACAGAAACAGGATCATAGATGTGGCTTGTGTGGATGCTCGTATTGATTTAGATATGGACAGTGTCTTGCCAGCCGACAATTTTTTGGTTGAAATGCTTACAGGCATTCCTAATTATTTGAAACATTATAGCCATATTGGTTTCCAGAGTTATTTTATGCATCCTGAAATGCTCGAAACTATTGATAAACTTGGATTTGAATGCTATCGTGTTGGTAAGGTAAAAGAACGAATGGAAGAAATGGAACCCGCTATTCGAAATAGCGAACTCTTCAGTTTTGATATTGCTGCCATACAACATGCTCATGCACCTGCCAATAGATTAACACCAAATGGTTTTAACGGAGAAGAAGCTTGTACTTTAATGCAGTATGCTGGTATGAGTAATAATTGCGATACCGTTGGAATATATGGGTATATCGCTGAACATGATGAATTTTCACTTACCGCTAAGCAAATTTCTCATATGCTTTGGTATTATATGGATGGTATTCACAAAGGCAAACAAGAAGCCGAATTAGATAACAGATCTGAATTCAATGAGTTTACCATGGCATTCGCCGAAGTGGAAACCGTATTCCTTCAAAGTAAAAGAACAGGCCGCTGGTGGATGCAATTACAGGAGGGCAAATTTATTGCTTGTAGTCAATTCGATTATATTATTGCATCTAATAACGAAATCCCGGATCGTTGGTATAGGGCAGTAGAACGCGGCTAATTAAGAATCATTCATTAGCTTCGAATAGCTAATTGCAAACTATGAACTTTACAAATTCACTTCTAGTCATTTTTGTTTGTTTTGTGCTGCTATCATGCCATACCCAACAAAAAATACAAAGTAATATTCAAATAAATCACAGTGCGAATCAAGATACTTTATTAGCATCTCCTGATTTGAATGGCGCACATATCGGTTTTGTGGTTTATGATCCATCCAATAAAAAATTTCTTTATAATTATCAAGGCGATAAATATTTTATACCAGCAAGTAATATAAAAATTGTTACCTGTTATACGGCAATGAAATTTTTAGGGGATAGTTTACTGGGCCTTCGATATGTGGTAAAACCTGACAGTACCGTAGAAGTGGAAGCAAATGGCGACCCTACATTTTTGCACCCAGATTTTATCAACCAACCGGCCTATAATTTTCTAAAAAAACAGAAAACTATTTTACTTACTGACGATAATTGGAAATCGAAAGGATGGGGTATGGGATGGTCTTGGGATGATTACGAAAGTGACTATATGACGCAAAGAAGCATCATGCCGATTTATGGCAATGTTGTTCACTTCAATAAATATAGCCGCCCTACAACTGTACCTTTATATTTTCAGAAATTATTAGATAATGGAGCTGGCATCAATAATGGCATGTTCGAAATCAAACGCGATATTGGTGCCAATCGATTTAGTGCCGTACCTTCTACAACCATTTTTGAAGGAGAGGATATTCCTTTTTATACTGGAGACCAGGAATTATTAATCAACTTATTAGAAGATACTTTACACAACAAAGTTTCCCCTGTACATTTTAAAATTGATCGCTATCCGGATGTTGTAAAAATTTATACACAACCAACCGATAGTATGCTTAAAATAATGATGCATCGTAGCGATAACTTTTTTGCTGAGCAAAGTTTGTTGATGGTAAGTAATGAATTACTTGCCGAGATGTCTACTTCTAAAATCATCGATTCACTTTTAAAAACAACCTTTAGTTTTCTTCCTCAGAAACCTAAATGGGTTGATGGAAGTGGATTGAGCAGGTATAATTTATTTACACCCGAAGACTTTGTTGCCATTTTAAATAAAATGAAAGAAGATTTTGCCTGGGATCGCATCACCAATATTTTAGCATCAGGGGGTTCCGGAACGCTAGGAAATTATTATAAAAATAGCTCGGGAAAAATTTATGCAAAAACCGGATCGCTTAGCAATAATGTAGCACTCAGCGGTTACCTTATTACCAAGGCTGGAAATACTTTAACCTTCTCTGTATTGGTAAGTAACTATACAGGAAATGGCTCCAATATTCGAAGATCTGTAGAACGATTTTTAAATTATGTGATGGATAACCAATAATTATCTTCCAAACATTCGATCTAAATAATCTTCTTTGAATTCCAGATAAGTAGGGCTACCAGTTGGCGTAATATTCGGACTGCCACAGGTAAATAAATCTTCTATCAGAACCAGCATTTCTTTTTGTGTGAGTTGCTGTCCTGCTTTAATAGCTTGCTGGCGCGACATGCAACGAACTAATTTTTCACGTTTGCTAAATTTAATGTCGCTGCTAAAATGTTTGAATTGCTCAATCAATAATTCTATCGCATGTTTTTCATTTCCTGGAAGAATATCTGCAGGAATACCTTGTATCACAAATGTTTGATCATCTTTTGGTTCAACCTGATATCCTATAGTTAGTAAGTCTGGTAAAAGGTCTTTCAATAGTGCAGCATCTGCTCCCGCCATTTCTAATTCAACAGGAAATAAACTTTGCTGAGTAGCCATTTGCTGTCCATGTGCGGCCAGACTATATCTTTCATACAATACTCGCTCATGTGCTAATTGCTGATGAACTAATAAAAATCCGCTATTCGTTGAGGCAATAATATAGGTATTGTGTAACTGTAATAAATTAGTATCTGGAAGAACCCGCAATTGTTTACTACTGGAAATATCTTTATGCAATTGTTGTTGGCTATCTGAAGGAGTAGTTTGCTCAATGCCCGCAATGCCAGAACTTTCATAAAAACTTTTCCAACTTTTCAGTTCACTTTTATCTGTTGCTTCAATAAAATGTGCTTGATTACTTTGGGTAAATGTTTT
>CAIJZG010000326.1 GCA_903825065.1 uncultured Bacteroidota bacterium | reverse complement strand
TATTAATAATTTCTTTGGTATCAACAATGATGTTCACTTTGGTAGCGAGTATTTTTGGAATGTATGCAGATCCAGATAATTTAAATAGATGGGCCGAGCAATTACAATATATCCCACTTTTTTTTATACAAACCTTTGCTCAATTAACGGTTGCTTTTTTAATAGGATTCCTGATTAAAAAAGCGTTTATAGCTTTGGGATTTTTTCTTTTCTATGATTTGATTTTAGAGAAAATAGCAGTTGGCTATTTAAGATTCAAAACAGACGATTTAGGACGTTTTCTCCCTTTAGAAATTTCAAACAGAATTTTACCCTGGCCCGCTTTTACCAATCGTTTTGGTAAAGATGCCAAAGATTGGTACGTAAAATCAGTGGCGGCCATCCCTGAATTTTTAATTTATACTTTTATACTTACAGCTGCTATCTGGGCCTTCTGCTATTATTTACACAAACGTAGAGATTTATAAGGGATGAATTAATTGTTTAATTGCATCTGAAAGTGTGGGGTATTGATATTGATATCCAGAACTTTGAATTTTAAAGGAATTCACTTTAGTAGATTTTAATATCTCTACACTCATTTCACCTAATATCCATTTTAATAAAAATGCGGGTATATGTATCGCAATAAAAAAACGTCCCCTCATCGATTTTGCCAGTGCCAAAGTTAACTTTTGATTGGTTACCACATCCGGTGCCACCGCATTAAAAGCCCCTTGCATATTTTGATCTTCCAATGCTTTTATAAACATGCCACAGAGGTCATCAATATGTATCCAGCTTATATTTTGTTTTCCATTTCCCAATATTGCTGCAAAGCCTAATCGTATGGGCTTTTTGAATTCTTCCAATGCACCTCCTTTATTACTCAACACAATCCCAATTCTAAAAATCACCAATCTTTTTCCTGCATCACTTGCGCCTTGAATATTTTGTTCCCAGATCTTACAGGTCTCTCCAAGAAATGCGGAATCAGCCGGAGCATCTTCTATAAAACCATTCTTTAAAGAACTATTGGAATCAGCGCCATACCAGCCAATACCTGAAGCACTAATTACTGTCTTAATTTTATTAGGAAGCGTTTGCATAGCATGAACTAAAAGTGCACCACTATCTGCTCTGCTACTTAGTATCTCTTCTTTTCGTTTTTTATTCCATCTCTTATCGGCAACACCTGCACCAGCAAGATGTACAATATGATCCGCTGCAGCAAATGCCACTGGATCTATCAACTTTTTTTGAATATTCCAGCTAGCATGTGAAACCCCCTTGGGCAAAAACTTTGCTGATAAAGGCTTACGTGTAAGAATGATTACTTCATGACCTCCATTAATTAAAATTTCTGTTAACCTGGTACCAATCATTCCTGTTCCGCCTGTAATAAGTATTGTGGACATACTGTAAAGTTAGGAAAGATGTAACTTGTAATTATAGTCATAAAAAAAGCCCCGGGAAAATTTTCCAGGGGCTAACAACTAAAATCACCAAGTTAAAAATCAAATCTATAGCTAGCAATCGTTAATCGGGTTTTTTTCCATCCAGGAAAGTATTGATGGTAGAGAGCTGTGTGTGGTTATTGGAATCTTTACCAACTGTTACTTTACTATAGAAATTTTCTACAGAATCAAAAGAAGTTCCAAATAATTCCATATTCCTGCGAATATAAGCAGGTACTGAATCGAACTCATTATTCGGATCAGTTGTATTCATATTAAAAGAAAGGTTGCGAAGTTTTTGTATACGTTCTGCTGCTCTTCTTTTCTGCTCTTCATTTTCATCTATATAAGTATCATCCTGTGGTATAGATGCTTGTACATAAATTGGTTGCTTTGGTGCTTCTGGTTCAAAAGCCTCACGCATTACTAATTGCATCTCCTCTTCTTTTTCTATCAATCTGGGAGCAGGTTCCTTTACCGGAGTAGGTTTAACTTCTTCTACTTTGGGAGCTTCAAAACGTTCCACATTATTCTCCTCTACTGCAGCATAGATATTATTTGGTTTATGCAAACCTCCGAATCTGTTTACCTCAGGTTGTGAAGGTTGTTCTGTTACCTTAAACTGCACTAGTTCTTCCATTTCAGTTTTAACAACTGGAGCAACTTCAGGTACTGATTCTTTTTCAACTATTGGAGCTGCAGCATCCTCAGGAAGATCCACACTCAATTCAAAATGACATACTTCTTTTTCTACTGCTGCCTCTGCAACAATTTTTTCTTCATCATAAAAAATAGCGCGACTATGTTCTACAGTAATAGTCATTTCTTCTATTACTGGTTCTTGCATATGAGGTTCAAATGGATCTTTTGCAATCTCTGTAACTGGAAGCTGTAATTGCACTGCTGCAGCTGGCTTTTCAGTTTCACCAAGAACCATCACAATTTTATCTTCCTGTACTGCTACTTTTTTTGAAGGAGCAGGTTTTGAAAATGGATCTTTATGTTCAAATCCAGTAGCAATAATTGTAATCCCGATTTTCTTATCCAATGTTGGATCGTAGCCCATACCAACAATAACATCGGTAGCTTCACCAGCTTGCATACGTAAGAAATCGTTTACAGTTTCTACTTCATCCATCGTGCATTCATGATCGCCTTCTGCACTATTAATATTTATTAATATCCATTTAGCACCTTTAATATCATTATCATTCAATAATGGAGATGATAAAGCTTGTTCAATAGCACGTTGAGCTCTATCCTCACCTTCTACTTCGCTCTTACCTAAAATAGCCACACCACCATTCTTCATCACGGTACAAACATCTGCAAAGTCAACAATAATATGACCACGACTATTAATAATATCAGTAATACACTTAGCTGCAGTTGCTAATACATTATCTGCTTTACCAAATGCTTCTTTCATTTTAAGATTACCATATTGCATGCGCAACTTATCGTTGCTAATAACTAATAAAGTATCTACATAAGGTTTTAGTTCACGAATACCTTCTTCTGCCTGAAGCATTCTACGAGGACCTTCAAAACCAAATGGGGTAGTAACAATGCCAACAGTTAAAATGCCCAGGTCTTTACAGATCTGTGCAATTATCGGAGCACCGCCAGTTCCGGTTCCTCCACCCATTCCGGCGCAGATGAACGCCATTTTAGTATTAACTTCTAGGATACGTTTAATTTCATCAAGCGATTCTTCGGTAGCTTTTTTACCAACTTCCGGATTAGCTCCAGCGCCAAGACCTTGAGTAAGATGTGGTCCAAGTTGAATTTTATTTGGTACACGACTTTGTTCAATAGCTTTTGAATCTGTATTACAAATAATAAAATCTACACCCTCAATATCTTGGGCAAACATAAAATTAACAGCGTTACTTCCACCTCCTCCAACACCAAGAACTTTGATGATGGATGATTTTTGTTTTGGAAGATCAAAATGGATCATAAGGTACGGTTTAATGGTTTGTCTATTCTGTTCCTAGGGGTATTAACTTTAACGAAAAAATCAGCATGCTTATTTTATTATCTGGTCTTCCTCCTCTTTAAACATATCAATCAAATTATTTTTGAATTTGTCCCAGAATTTTTCTTTGCGCTTTACCATATCTACAACCGGCTCTGGAGCAGGTATTGCAGGTGTTGCCACATTCAAAGAATTGGTCAATATTTTAGGAACTTTTACCTCTTTGTATTTCTCACTAAATTCTTTGTAATTGTGCTCATAATCACTATATCCTTTCAAGATCAAACCAATACAAGTTGAATACATTGGTTTTTTCAACTCATCGATATGATTCGGTGCAAGGTGCTCATTTGGAAGACCAATACGTGCATTTAATCCTGTGGTATATTCAGTTAACTGAATCAAATGTTTCAATTGAGATCCTCCACCAGTTAAAATCACACCGCCATTTAATGCCCTGCTATCAAGACCAACTTGCTTTAAATGATAACTCACAAAATCCAGAATCTCACTCATGCGCGCTTGAATAATCTGTGCTAAATTTTTAACACTGATTTCTTTTGCAGGCATGCCTTTTAATCCTGGGATCGTGATATATGCGTTGGCTTTTGCTTCATCTGCCAATGCACTTCCAAACTGAACTTTCATGGCTTCCGCCTGACTCTTTAATACGCCCAATCCTAAACGGATATCGTTGGTAATATTTTCTCCTCCAAAAGGAATTACAGCAGTATGCTTAAGTATGCCTTCATAAAACACAGCTAAGTCGGAGGTGCCACCACCAATATCTAAAATGGCAACTCCAGCTTCCATATCAATTTCACTCATGACGGCACTTGCAGAAGCCAAAGGTTGTAATACTAAATCTTTAGTAGACAACCCACTTCTCTCAACTGCACGATTAATATTGCGTATCGCATTCCGATCACCGGTGATGATGTGGAAATTTGCGCCTACTTTCACCCCATTAAATCCAACAGGGTCCTTGATGTTTTGAATGTTATCAACATGAAAATCCTGAGGAATCACATCAATGATCTGATCACCGGCAGGAATAAATGTTTTACGTTGATTATTAACTAGCAGATCTATTTCTGATAATTGAATTTCGTTTTCAGGATCCTGACGAACGATATCTCCGCGAGTTTGTAAACTTTTAATATGATGGCCAGCAATACCTACATATACTTCGGATATCTCTAAATCGGGATTACTTTCGTAACAATTAGCTAAAGCAGCTTGAATGGCTTTAATGGTTTGATCGATGTTTAGAACCTGACCATGTTGTACCCCACTACTTTTGGCTAAACCAAAACCTAGTATTTCTAATTTACCAAATTCATTTTTCCTACCCGCGATGGCTGCTATCTTAGTTGTTCCAATATCCAGACCAACAATGATTGGTGATTCATTGTGACTCATATATTACTGTTTTAGTTGTTAGCATAATACTATTTAAAAAACCATCGCATTGTAGGACACAATAATTGCAGCTTTTAATGCACGGATTTGGGCATGCTCGAAACATGCCTATTCGTTAACGGCTTATTGACTGCATTATTGTTTATTTGATGATCTATTTTTTTAATATTGTTTGTACTGGAATCCACCATGGGCAAGGGCATCGGTGCTGTTTTTTCTACCAATTCCTGCAGCTTTCTTTTTGCCTCTGCAGAATCTATTTGTGCTTTTTCGGTGCCTCTCTTAACCGCCACCACTTGATTATCGAAACGCAGATCTAGTTTCTCATAAGTATTCAATCCTTGTTGTAAAAGCGCCTGCTGATAAAAAGCTTTCAATTTGCCGAATTTTTTATCCAACTGTTCCGCATCACCTATCACTATTAACTGATCGCCAATTAAAGGCACCAATTCAAACTTTGAATGAGGGTTAATATTTATCTGTGCAATCTGAGCCATCCAAAATGAATCTGTTTGAATAAAAGAAGCCATTTTTACGATGCCTGCTAACAAACTACTGTCAGGTTTTGCTAAGATGGTTTTGTTGGAAGGGAAATTGGTAAACACGGGTACTCTTGCTGATAATTTATCACTAAGCGGAAGTCTTAAAGCTGCACTATCTACATAAAAAGAACTTCCTCCATTTACAAATACCCTTGCTATCGGTTGACGCTCCAAAACTTTCACTTGAAGTACCTGATTATTATCAAAATACATTTCTGCATTTTGTATCCAACTATTTTTTTCAACCACCGATTCTAATGCCCGAAGATTAATCTTTCCTGTTGCTGTGCCCTTTAACTTTCCAGAAACTTTCAATATTCCCAGAATCTCTTTTTCATCCAAAAACATATGTTGTGAGGCACCACTTATCTCAATCTGCACACCCGAACAATTTTTTTGATTTTTCCTTACCATGGCTGCCCCGAATAACACCATCGCTCCTATACCAAACAGTATCCATACTGCTTGAATAAAGCGTTTTTCCCATGGTATTTTTTTCAGGTTTAATTTCATGCCAACAACTCTTTTACTGATAAAACCAATGCATCGATATCTCCCGCACCTGCCATCACCACCAGCGATGGCTTATTCTTTTCCATCCAGTTTAACAGACCTGTTTTCTCCAATATTTGCTTATGCTGTAATTTCATTTTCTTTAATAACAATTCGCTTGTTACGCCTTCCATGGGCAATTCTCTTGCCGGATAAATGGGCAATAGAATTACTTCATCTGCCATGTCCAAACTTTCTGCAAATGCATCTGCCAGATCGTTAGTTCTACTAAATAAATGAGGCTGAAATACCAATACCAATTTCCTATCAGCAAACAAACTTCTAACTCCACTAATCAATGCTCTTAATTCCTCTGGATGATGCGCATAGTCGTCGATCAGAATATGTTTTTCATTCTTTACAATATATTCGAATCTGCGCTTTACTCCTTTAAAGTCTGCAATAGCAGCGCGAATCTTACCATCATCAATACCCAAATATTTTGCAACAGTAATAGCAGCAATCGCATTTTCAATATTGTGTAATCCACCCATATGCAATTCAACATCTTTCACTACCCAATCTGCATGAACTGCCTCAAACGTATAACTACCGTTATTTGTCAAAATATTTTTTGCATGAACTGCAGCTGACGGATTGATGTAATCGTAACTATATTGATGATCAGCCTTTAATTCAGCAGCTCTCGATAATCCATATTTGCTTATCAAACAACCACCAGATTTAACCCGTTGAGAAAATTGTACGAATGCATCTGCAACAGCTTCTGGTGTTCCATAAATATCTAAATGATCAGGATCCATAGAAGTAACCACTGCTACATCTGGCACCAACTTCAAAAAACTGCGATCATATTCATCCGCTTCTACC
>CAIJZG010000325.1 GCA_903825065.1 uncultured Bacteroidota bacterium | reverse complement strand
ATGATTTGAATTTTACCAGAGAGAAACTAAAACTTGGGCCGGAAGACTTTGTTGATATTCAGGAATTGATATTATATAATCTCTAACACTTATTTTTTTATGCGCCCAGGGTTTTTAGCAATAAAATCATCCCAGCCTTTTAAACCTTTAACTGCAGTTCCTAGAACAGAAGATGTTTGGTAATGATGACAGAGGGCTACGGCTAACGCATCCGTTGCATCAAAATATTTGGGTTGCTCATCAATAGATAATACTCGTTGAAGCATTTTCCAGACTTGATCCTTATCTGCATTTCCATTTCCTGTGATGGATTGTTTTACTTTTTTAGGTGAGTATTCGGTAACTGAAAGTTTAGCATGCATAGCAGCTGCAATGGCAACACCTTGAGCCCTACCTAATTTCAACATACTTTGAACATTCTTTCCAAAAAATGGAGCTTCAATTGCAAAAGTGTTGGGTTGATACAGTTTGATAAGTTCCATTACTTTGGTATGAATCATTTCTAAACGGGCATAAATATCTTTTTGATGGGAAAGTTTCAGAACATCCATCAACAAAACTTGTGGCTGGTTGTTTTCAATTCTTAAAAGAGCAAATCCCAATACGGTAGTACCAGGATCAATGCCTAATATGATCTGCGATTTTTTGTTCATCTTGGTAAAAATAACCTATTTCAGGTGTTTATAATTTGATTTTGATGATATGATTTGGGCCTCAATATTTTGAGGGAGACCAACTAATATTAGGGCTCATATCATACCTATTTTTCAGTCTCGAGATGTTAACCGTTCTTTGCAATGAACTTAAATAATAAAATACTGTCTAGAAAACTTAAAATATTTCTGAATTATTTTGTTGGCCCTGCACTTTTTGTATGGCTATCTTTTTCGATTTATCGGCAGATAAAACAACAGGGAGATGTTCAAGTTTCTTGGCATTTAATAAAAGATGCATTTTTGACCCAATCAAATTGGAAGATCTTTTTGGTGATTCTTCTCATGTTTCTTAATTGGGGAATTGAAGCAAAAAAATGGCAGATACTAGTAAGTAGGATTGAAAAAATAAGTTTTTGGAACGCCTATAGAGCCATATTCACGGGCCAGGCCTTTGCATTAAATACCATTAATAGAGCCGGTGATTTTGTAGGAAGAATTCTTTATTTGCATGAAGGCAATCGTTTAAAAGCAGTGGCACTTTCATTAGTGGGGTCAATGAGTCAAATTTTAGTTACGTTTTTCGTCGGCCTTTTTGCGTTAACAGGTCTACGACTTACCATATTGAATCAGTTAAAAGGGTTTGAAGGATTAAATGGTTTTTGGCTTGATGCCTTAATGATTTCTTTATTTATTGGCGTATTTTTATTCACTATCTTATATTTCAATGTGGCACTTTTTATCAAGCTAATTGAAAAAATACCATTTATTGCTAGGTTCAGATACTTTATAGAAAAACTAGAGGCACTTCATTGGAGAGAATTAACAAGAATTTTATTTTTATCTGCTGCCCGATACGTTGTATTTATCATTCAATATGTATTATTGTTACAGGTATTTGGCGTAGAGGCGAGTATTGTGAGTATGGCGATGATGGTATCAGTGCTTTTTTTAGTTCTGGCAATGGTTCCATCAATAGCGTTGGCGGAACTTGGATTTCGGGGTAAAGTAAGTCTTCAATTATTTGGGTTATTGAGTACAAATCATATTGGCATTATTGCTGCAGCAGCAGGAATTTGGATTATTAATTTAATCATTCCAGCTATTGCAGGAAGTATTCTAATTTTGGGGGTGCGACTATTTAAAAACAAAAAGAACAAAAATAACTTGAATAGTTAATTTAATTTACTGAGCGTAAAAGTAAGATCGAATGATAGGCTGGAAAAAGTGGATGCTATTTTTTTTGCTGATTAGTGTTTCACGCAGGCTGACTGCAGGAGATGACTTTTGTGGTATCCATAATACCACTTTTCAAGATGGAGAAAGCATCTCTTTTGTAGTATTTTACAATGTTATAGGCTTATATGTAAATGCTGGTGATGCTAACTTTACGGTAGCCCTTGATCGTATTAATAATAAGCCTGTATATCATGTGGTAGGTATTGGCAATTCAAATCCAAGCTATGATTGGATTTTCAAAGTAAGAGATCGATATGAAACTTACTTCGACACTACTAATTTACAGCCACTGAAATTTATCAGAAATATAAATGAAGGAGGGTTCAAACAAAGTGAAAACGTAAGCTTTAATCAACAGACAAATACCGCAGTTACTACGAATGGTGTTTTTAAAGTTCCTGGTTGTATTCAGGATGTGTTAAGTGCTATTTATTATGCAAGAAATATAGACTTTAACAGATATCAACCTGATGATAAAATACCATTTAGTATGTTTCTTGATAACGAAGTACATAATCTCTATATCAAATATGAAGGGAAGGAAACCATTAAAACTAAGTATGGAAAATTTCGAGCAATTCGCTTCAAGCCTTTGCTTGTAAAGGGTACCATGTTCTCAGGTGGAGAAAAAATGACTGTTTGGGTAAGCGACGATGCTAATCATATACCTCTCAGAATTGAAAGTCCGATTGTTGTAGGAAGTGTAAAAGTTGATATGATGCAATACCGGAATCTTCGATATCCACTAACTTCAAATTTAAGCTTTCATTAAGCGATAGATTATAAATCTGTTAACTTAAAAATGGTGTTAGATCGTATCCCTCTTTCTGTTTGATGCAAAGTACAACCCTCGTTAAATGCATCGTGTTCGAAATATAAAAGATAATCTTCTTTTATAGCTTCTTCCAGAAACGATTTTTTTTCGTTCAAAGTAGTTAATGGAAACATGTCATAAGCCATTACATAGGGTAGAGGTATATGATTAACAGAAGGAAGCAGGTCAGCCATATATACCATGGTACTTCCCTTATAGTTTATTTGAGGGAGCATCATTTTTTCAGTATGTCCATTTACAAAACGCAAACTAATATTATCACTGAATTTAGTAGTACCAAGTTTTCCATCAATTTCTAATCCACCATCTGGTAGGGAAATCATTTGCAACTGACCACTTTCTTTAATTGGTAAAATATTCTCTTTTAAGAAAGAGGCTTTTTCTCTATCATTTGGAACCGTTGCCCATTGCCAGTGCTGTTCATTCGACCAGTATACCGCATTTTCGAATGTGGGTACTAATTTGTCGCCAACCCTTTTTATACTACCACCGCAATGATCAAAATGTAAATGTGTAAGTATAACATCTGTAATGTCTGAACTGTGAAACCCGTATGCAGTAAGGGCTTTATTGATATCTGTTTCGCCACTCAAATAATAGTGACCAAAAAATTTGGCATCCTGTTTATCACCAACGCCATTGTCGATTAATATCAGTCGATTTCCATCTTCAATTAATAAGCATCTTAAAGCCCAGTTACATAAGTTATTATCATCGGCTGGGTTTAGTTTGTTCCACATGCTTTTTGGAACAACACCAAACATGGCACCACCATCTAACTTAAAATTTCCTGCTTCAATTGTATATAGTTTCATGTATTAAGCTAATTCGGGTTTTTGCTTTTTCATTGCAAACAGTAATAGTAAAAATCCTATCACGAAAAAAATTACTAATGTTAAAACCGAGTTTCTTTGAGATCCAGTTATTTCATTGATGTATCCAAAGCTAAACATACCGATTACAATAGCAATCTTTTCTGTTACATCGTAAAAGCTAAAGAAAGATGTTGTGTCTTTGGTGACAGGCATCAATTTTGCATAAGTGCTTCTGCTGAGAGATTGGATACCACCCATAACAAATCCAACTAAAATAGCAAGAATATAAAATTGATTAATACCATTTCTGGGTATGTAATAACCTACAATACATAAAGCAATCCAAATAATAATGGTAAACATTAGTGCTCTGAAATTTCCAATTTTTTCAGAAAGTTTAGCTATTAAATAAGCACCTGGTATTGCAACCAATTGTATAATTAATATGGCAATGATTAAATTGGTTGTAGGAATGTTCAATTCACTTTTACCATAAAGTGTTGCAGCCAACATAACTGTTTGAACCCCCATATTATAAAAGAAAAATGCAGCAAGGTATCTTTTCAATACTGGCATATGGGTTAACTGTTTCCATACTTTATGAAGTTCTTTATAACCATTAGTTAAAATACTGCCTTCATTTTTTTTGTGAGATGCCGGTGTACCCTCTGGTAGTCTGCTAAGTGCAAGTTGTCCAAATCCCCACCACCAAATCCCCACTAATAAAAAGGAAATCTGTGCTGCCTTATTTCCATCTATTCCAAAAGTTTTAGGAGACATCACAAATACAAAACAGATAATCTGCAAAATAACACTGCCTATATATCCCATGGCAAAACCTCTTGCACTAACCCTGTCTTGGTCTTCGGGAGCTGCTATCTCAGGAAGATAGGAATTGTAAAAAACCAAACTACTCCAAAAACCTATACAAGCAATTATTAAACAGCAAAGACCATATATTAGATTGGTTTTGTCGTAAAAAAACATGGCGCTGCAAGCAAAGCTACCCATGGTACAAAAGAAGAAAAGGAATTTTTTTTTATTGCCTTTGTAATCAGCAATTGATGATAAAATCGGTGACATGATAGCCACAATAAAAAAAGCAATTGCCAATGCGTAATTATACAAGGAGGTATTAACGAATTCTCTGCCAAATATGCGAACAGTATCATTAACTGTTGCATCATTTCCATCACCAGTAACAGATTCGTAATAAGCGGGAAAAATGGTGGAAGTAATTACTAAATTATAAACGCTATTTGCCCAATCGTACATAGCCCATCCATTAATTACCTTTTTTGGTGCAGTCTGCATTGAGATTAGTTTTGTGTTTTAAAGATAGGGTAAAGAACGCAAAACCTAGAACCGTTTCATGAACCTAAGAAAAGTAGATTGAATGATATTTTTATTTTAGCTGACCAGTATAAATTAGAACTAACAGAATAATTCCGGCAATAATTCGGTACCATCCAAATAGGCGGAATCCATGTTTTTGTAGATAGCCAATAAAGAATTTTATAGCAATGATTGCTACTACAAAGGCAATAAGGTTACCAATGCCCAATGCGATAAGGTTATCTTTGTTCTTTAAAAGTTCTGGATTTTCTTTATAAGCTTTTAAAAGTTTATAGCCAGTTGCAGCTGCCATTGTAGGGACTGCTAAGAAAAATGAGAATTCAGCAGCTAGATTTCTATTTAATTTTTGTTGCATCCCCCCAATAATGCTAGCGGCGCTTCTACTTGTGCCAGGTATCATGGCCAAACATTGCCATACACCAATCATGAAAGCTTTTGATAAACTAATCTGCTCATCTTTTTCTACAGAAGGACTTTTGAAAAGCGTATCAATAAATAATAATACAAATCCGCCCAATAATAATGTGATACTAACTGTTAACGGACTCTCTAATAATGCATCAATCTTTTTAGAAAAAACAAAACCAAGTATCAAAGCGGGAACTACAGCTACGATTAATTTAAAATAGAAATTCCATCTATTTAAGGGGAAGAATTTTTTCCAATAAATTACAACAACAGACATGATTGCACCCAGTTGTATGGCAACTTCGAAGAGTTTGGTAAAATCATCTTTTGCAATTCCCATAAAGGAACTTGCAATAATCATATGCCCTGTAGAGGAGATCGGTAAAAATTCGGTTAATCCTTCAATAATAGCTATGATAATGGTATCGAAAATAGACATGGTTATACTATTTATAAATCAATAATGACAAGGTGAAATTAGGCTTTCTATATCAGTACAAATAAAAAAAGCGATGAAAGGCATCGCTTTTTTTTTAAAATAATATAGTATTTAAATTAAGCTTTCGACTTTTTGAAAATAGCATAAATCTCAACTAGCAGTCCTGCAACAATTAGAATTGGAGCAATAGTTATGCGAGTAGTACTATAAACCTCCTTGGTGTCAAAAACGTTAGGATCTACACTTTTTCCGCCACTCATTAAAATAAAGCCAAGTGCCACAATTATGGCGCCTATTAGCATCCACACAAAATTTTCTTTTTCAAAAAGAGGGGCAGTAGTAAGTTTTTTTTGTTCGCTCATCACAGGTATTTTTATAAATGTAAGGTAATTAGAATATGGAAATTTTTGTTTCGATAAATATTAAAACTTGGTTAATAAAGTTCGTCAAGCTTCATTTTAAGATATTTCAAAACAGCACGATGAGTACTGAATACTGAAATTCCTACTCCCAAAACAATCATACCAAAGAACAAAATCAAAGTAAGATTGATATCACGGATTGCCTTTAATGGCTCAAATTGGCTCTCAGCCCAACCAATTAAAGTAAACAAAAGCGCTATTGCTATTAATGAACTAATTAATCCATTGATAATTGCTTGAATATTCATTGGTTTAGAAATAAATCCTCTTGTGGCTCCTACCATTTGCATGGTTTTAATTAAGAATCTATTACTAAACATGGCCAATCGAATAGTATTATCGATACTGAAAATTACAATTACACAAAGCAAAATAGCGATCACTAAAAAAACCAAGCCAATTTTAGAAGCTCGTTCGTTGAGATTGGTAACCAAACTTTTTGGGTATTGCAGTTCTGTAATCTGATTGCCATAAGCTGACATTAGTTCATCAGATATTTTAACTAAACTATCTTTATTAACATAAGAAGCTTTTGCATAGAAATCAATGCTTTCTGGTAAGGGGTTAGAATCTAAGATCTTTGCCCAATCTTCATTATTCTCTTTATTCCAAATAACTTTTGCATTGGATTTATCAACATAAACTACTCCTTTTGCATAAGGCTTAGAGGAAATAAACTGCTGTATTTGTCCGATAGTATCTTTATTCATCGTGCGTAAATAAGCGCTTAAACGGATGTCTTCTTTAAATGCATTACCTACTGAACTTATGTTGAGGAATATCCAGCCCATGATGCCTAAAAGAAACAATACAAGAGCTACGCCTATGATACTATATATAAAACTGGGTTTGCTACGCTTTAAAGAAGATTTACCAACTACGGCCATAATGATACTTTTATCCATTCCCCGATTTAATTTCAAGTCGGGCTCTGTTAGGCAAATGTAGGCTTTTGCCCGCTAAACACTTACATTTGCAACCATTCAAACCCCGATTTTGTATCTGAAAATAATGCTTTAATCTATTAAATGGGTTAAAGATATGTTAGGATTGAACCAGGGCATACAACACAAACAATTGAACATTTTTAAAAAATGGAATACGACTTCAGGAAAATTGAGAAGGATTGGCAAAAAAAATGGCAGATTAATCATGCCTATCGTGTAAGTAATATTAGTAATAAACCAAAGTATTATGTACTCGATATGTTTCCCTACCCAAGTGGAGCTGGGTTGCACGTTGGTCATCCATTAGGCTACATCGCCTCTGATATTTTTAGTCGCTTTAAACGTTTAAAAGGGTTCAATGTTTTGCATCCCATGGGTTATGATGCATTTGGTTTACCCGCAGAACAATATGCCATTGAACATGGTGTACATCCTGCTCTGAGTACACATAAGAATATCGACACTTTTAGAAAGCAATTAGATAATATTGGGTTTTGTTTCGACTGGGAAAGAGAGATCCGCACTTGCGAACCCAATTATTATAAGTGGACCCAATGGATTTTTTTGCAATTGTTTAATAGCTTTTTTAATAGAAATAAACAAAAAGCAGAACCCATTGAATTGTTGATTGCTTCTTTTGAAAAAGAAGGAAATAGCTTATATCCTTTTCCTGCAGCAGTGAATTATCAACCAGCAGAATTTACTGCAGATAATTGGAAAGATTTTTCTAAAAAGCAGCAGCAGGAAATTTTAATGAATTATCGTCTTGCTTTTTGTGGATACGGTGAAGTAAACTGGTGTGAGGCATTGGGAACCGTTTTAGCAAATGATGAAGTGGTGAATGGTGTTAGCGAAAGAGGCGGACATCCAGTTGTAAAAAAGAAATTGCGTCAATGGTATTTGCGTATTACTGAATATGCAGACCGTTTGCTGGAAGGCTTGGAAAGTGTAGCATTCAGCGATTCTATGAAAGAAATGCAGTCTAATTGGATCGGTAAAAGTTACGGTGCGGAAATTGATTTTGCAATTAGTACATCTGCGAGTACCGATAAATTAAATCTGAAAGTTTATACAACAAGGCCTGATACTATTTTTGGAGTTGATTTCATGGTTATTGCACCTGAACATGAATTGATTGATCAGATTACAACTGCCGAACAAAACAATGCAGTGGATGAATATTGTGCGTATGTTAAAAGCCGCAGCGAAAGAGAACGTCAGGCTGAAAAGAAAATTAGTGGTTGTTTTACTGGAGCTTATGCGATCAATCCTTTTAATGGAAAACAAATACCTATTTGGATTTCAGAATATGTATTAGCAGGATATGGAACCGGGGCAATTATGGCTGTGCCATGTGGAGATGAGCGGGATTATAAATTTGCAAAACACTTTAATATTCCCATTACCAATATTTTAGGTGATGACTTTAATGGAGAAGAAGCGAATGCTACTAAAGATGCAAAATTACATAATAGTGATTTTTTAAATGGAGTAGTAATGCGCGATGCGATAGCAATTGTGAATCATCGTTTAGAAGAAATGGGCATTGGTAAAGCCAAGGTAAATTATAGAATGCGTGATGCTGCTTTTAGTAGACAACGATATTGGGGCGAACCATTTCCGGTTAAATGGAAAGAAGGAACTGCATATCCCTTGAGTGAAAACGACCTGCCTTTATTATTACCTGCAGTGGATTCTTATTCTCCTGGTCCTGAAGGAGAAGGTCCTTTGGCAAATATCCCTGAATGGGTTGCACAAGAATTAGAAACCAATACTATGCCTGGTTATGCCGGAAGTAGTTGGTATTTCTTGCGTTATATGGATCCTCATAATGCCGAATCATTCTGCGATAGAAAAGTGAGTGATTATTGGAATCAAGTTGATTTATATATTGGCGGAACTGAACACGCGGTTGGACATTTATTATATAGTCGATTATGGACAAAAGCCTTATTCGATTTAGGTCATATTGGATTTGATGAGCCATTTAAAAAATTATTGAACCAAGGAATGATTCAGGGTTCATCAAGATTTGTATATCGATTAAAAGGAACTAATGAATATGTTTCATTGGGATTGATTAAAGATTTTGAAATAGTAGATAAGTTACATGTGGATGTAAATATTGTTGATGGAGTTGAACTTGATATTGCATCATTCAAAAATTGGAAACCTGATTTTAATAATGCAACTTTTCAGTTAGAAGATGGAAAATATATCTGTGGAACAGAGGTAGAGAAAATGAGCAAGTCGAAATTCAACACCGTAAATCCGGATGAATTGGTACAAAAATATGGCGCCGACACTTTCCGTATGTATGAAATGTTCTTAGGTCCTGTTGAACAAAGCAAACCTTGGGACACCAAGGGTATTGAAGGGGTACACAGATTTATCAAAAAACTATGGCGTCTGTTTTATGATGAAATGAAGGGTAAAGTTTGGAATGAGGATGTTGCCACTGCTGAAGAATTAAAAGTGTTACATAAAACAATTCGTAAAACGGAAGACGATACGGAACGTTTCAGTTTCAATACAGCAGTTAGTGGGTTTATGATTTGCGTAAATGATTTAGCGGATTTAAAATGCAATAAACGTTCTGTTTTAGAACCATTATTGATTTTATTAACCCCTTATGCGCCGCATGTTTGTGAAGCATTATGGGCTGAGTTAGGAAATACTAGTTCAATTCTTGATGCGTCTTATCCAGTATTTGAATCTAAATATGTAGTTGAATCTTCTAAAGAATATCCGGTAAGTATCAATGGACGCGTTCGTACCAATATAAATATAACTTTAGATGCAACGGCGGAAGAAGTAGAAAAAATTGTGTTAGATCATGAGTTAGTTCAGAAATGGATGGAAGGTAAACCTCTTAAAAAATTCATTTTTGTGAAGGGTAAGATGATCAATGTGGTAATCTAATTGTAAAAGTATTTAATATAGAAAAGCTGCTCCTAAAGGGGCAGTTTTCGTTTGTGTAAAATTCCTTCAAATTCCAACCGCATTTATTACATTGCTGTACCAAAATTATTGCTATGAATTGGAAACATTTATTGCTGACTGCATTAGTAGGTTCAACAACCTTATTGTTAAGCGCGCAAAAAATTAATTTTAGTCAATCGGATTTACTTGCTAATAAAGTACCGAAGAATCTTTTAAATAGTCTTCCCCAGATAGTTAAATGGGTAGATGATGAGCATGTGATCTTGAATCAGAAAATTCATCCAGATTCCGCGTTTAAGAAATTTATATTAGACATTAAGTCTGGAAAAATTTCTGATTGGAATGAAGGGGCTAGTTTTACTATTACAGCTTCAGCAAAACAAATTCTGGTAAAAGACAATGATCTTTTCTACAAAGTTAATGGTGTTGAGAAAAGGTTGACGAATGATAAAGCTGAAGAGAAAAACCCGACTTTTTCTCCCGATAGTAATTTTGTGGCTTTTACTAAGAACAATAATCTATACACTGTTAATATTAGCACAGGTAAAGAAAATCAATTGACATCCGATGGTACAAGCACCACTTTAAACGGTTGGGCTAGCTGGGTGTATTTCGAAGAAATTTTCGGACGTCCTACAAAGTATCGTGCTTTTTGGTGGAGGCCTGATAGCAAGCAATTGGCATTCATGCATTTTGATGAAAGTATGATTCCTATGTTTCCAATTTATAATAGTGAAGGAACTCATGGTTTTGTAGAAGAAACCAGATATCCTAAAGCAGGGGATAAAAATCCTGAAGTAAAGATTGGATTTATTAGTCCGGAAGGAGGCCCAACTGTATGGGCTGATTTCAATGAAAAGGATGACCAATATTTTGGATGGCCTGTGTGGAAACCAGGTACTAGCAATTTGTTGGTATACTGGATGAACCGTGGGCAGGATAATATGAAAATGTATGATGTGGATCCAGCTACTGGAAAGAAAAATGAAATCTATGATGAGAAACAAAAAACATGGATCGACCTTGAGGATCGAGTAAGTGGAAGAGTTAATTTCATCAATAATAATTCTCAGTTTATCATGCAAAGTGATAAAACCGGATGGAATCATTTGTATCTCTATAGCAGCGATGGTTCATTGAAAAATCCAATCACATCTGGTGAATTTACTGTTACTGGTATCAAGTATATTGATGAAAAAAACAGTACCGTTTATTTCACAGCTAGGAGTCGTGAGAATACTGCTAGGACTGATTTATACAGTGTTAAATTCACGGGTTCTGATTTTAAAAGATTAACCTTTGGTGATTACAATCATAATGTGAACTTATCTCCAACTGGTAAATATTTTATCACTACTTATAGCAATGTATCAACTCCAGCTAAAATGAGTTTACTTGATAATAAAGGTAAAATCTTGAAAGAATTAGGAGATGCAAAATCTGTTGAGTTAGATAAATATAATCTTGCTAAAACTGAATTGATTCGCATAAAAAGCGCAGATGGATTATTTGATTTACCTGCAATGGTAACATGGCCTATGCATATGGATCCAAATAAAAAATACCCCATATTGGTTAGTATATATGGCGGACCCAATGCGGGTACTGTTATGGATGGATGGAACTGGTCTGCAAATCGTCAGTTCTATGCAGAAGAAGGATTAATTCAAGTAGCCTTTGATCATCGTGCAAGTGGTCATTTTGGGAAAGCAGGTGTAAACTATATGCACCGCAATCTTGGCTATTGGGAAATGGAAGATTATAAGACCATGGCAAAATGGTTTATTGCAAATGGGCAAGCCGATTCTACCAAAGTTTGTATCACTGGTTTTAGTTATGGAGGTTATATGAGTTGTTATGCATTGACTTATGGTGCAGATGTGTTTACGCATGCAATGGCTGGTGGTAGTGTGGTTGACTGGCATTTGTATGATAGTCATTATACAGAGCGTTTCATGGATACTCCTGAAGAAAATCCACAAGGATATAAGACGAGTAGCGTGTTAACTTATGTAGACAAATTCAAAGGTGTGTTGCAATTAGTACATGGAACGATGGACGACAATGTACATATGCAGAATAGTATTCAATTAGTTAATGCGTTGGAAGATAAAGGGAAAGAGTTTGAGTTTATGTTATATCCAGGTGGTCGTCATGGATGGGGTGGTGCCAAAGGAGCCCATTTTGCTAACTTGAAAACTAAGTTTATTTATAAATACTTGTTAGAGAAGCCTGTTCCAAAAGGTGCGCTTAAATAAAAAAAAGTAAAAAATTCAAAACAAAAGTTCTACGCAAGTGGGACTTTTGTTGTTCAAACCCTCTAATCAAAGTAAATTTTATAAGTAATACGTTATTTGTCTTTTTCATAAGTAGCTGAGATTTTTGTAAGAATCATAATTTCTATTGTTATATTAGAATACAATTTAAAATCAATGAAGAAATTACTTTTTTTCTGCTTTATTTTTTTTGTAACTGTAAAAGCGAATGCTCAAAATGATGAAGCTTATTTCCTTTCAAACCCATGTTTATCGCCTGATGGACAAACTGTTGTTTTTAGTTTTGAAGGTGATCTTTGGAAAGCATCCACAAGTGGAGGTGGTGCAAGCCGATTAACGGCTATGCAGGGTTACGAAACAAATCCTAGGATTTCTCCAGATGGGAAATGGCTTGCATTTACAGGAAGGCAAATGGGGAATGCAGATATTTATTTGATGCCCCTTTCTGGAGGGGAGATCAAACAGTTAACTTTTCATAGTGCTAATGATGAAGTGAATAGTTGGAGCTGGAACAGTAGTACAATTTATTTTACTTCAAATAGAAGTGGTGAGATCTCATCTTATAAAATTGGAATTAATGGAGGCACTCCTGAAAGATTATTAGGGGATCATTTCTTTCTTTATGATCATGGAATTTTTGAACATCCATTAACTGGTGATTTATATTTTAACGATACTTGGGAAAGCAGTAATCAGCTAAGTCGCAAAAGATATAAGGGCCCTTTTAATCCCGATATTCAATCATATAATTTAAAAACAAAGGAATACCGCAAATTAACAGACTGGGAGGGGAAAGACTTTGGTGTTTCAATAGATACAAAAGGAAATATTTATTTTGTATCAGACGAGGCCAATGGAGAATATAATCTGTACACATTTAATAATGGTATAAAGAAGGCTTTGACAAATTTCCCAAATTCAATCAAAGCACCAATCGTTAATGCAAATGGAGGCAAAATTGTTTTTGAAAAAGGTTATCAATTATGGATTTATGATGTAGCTTCTTCAAGTTCTGAAAAGCTTAAAATCACACCAATTCGCAATAATATCTTACCTGTTGAAAAGGATTTTGACGTAAAAGGCCATATTACCAATTTTGACGTTTCTCCAGATGGTAAGAAAATAGCTTTTAGTTCAAGGGGTGAATTATTTGTGAGCGATTTGGAAGGAAAATTTATTCAACAACTAAATAAAGGAAATGCAGAAAGAGCTTTAGAAGTAAAATGGCTGGCAAATAATAAAACTATTTTGTTTAATGAAACAAGTCATGGTTATCTTAATTTATATACTATCTCAGCTGATAGATCTGATACTGCGAAACCTATTACCTATGACCGGAAAGACAATCGTTCCATTGCTTTAAATAAATCTAAGACAAAAGCAGTTTATCTAAGCGGCAGGGATGAAGTTCGACTACTTGATTTGAAAAGTTTTGAAAGTTCTACTTTAGTAAAAGATGAAATTTGGGCCTTCGAGAATTCAGATCCCAGTTTCTCGCCAGATGAAGCGTATGTTGTTTTTACAGCCGTTAGGAATTTTGAACAGGATATCTTAGTGCATCATATAAAAGATAATAAAACAACAAACATCACTAATTCTGGAATCACAGAAGCAAACCCTGTATGGTCGCCTGATGGGAAATATATTTATTTCATTTCTAGTAGAACCAAACCGGCATATCCAACTGGGTTACAAGAGCCCAGAATCTATCGACTGCCACTAGAAAAATTGGATGATCCATTTAAGAGCGATAAATACATGGATCTTTTTAAAACTGAGAAAAAGGATAGTACCAAAAAAGATTCAGTTGTTAATGTAGTAAAAATAGATGCTGAAAATATAATGGAGCGAATAGAGCAAATGGGTCCCAATTTTGGATCCCAATATTTGCAGAATGTTTTGCAAAAAGGAGACAAAACCATATTGCTTTATACTAGCGATCATGTTGAAGGAAAATCTGCAATTTGGAAAACAGTATTAGAACCATTTGAAAATCCAAAAACTGAAAGAATTAATGGCGCTGATGCAAATAATTTTCAATATTCAGAAGGCGCTGACAAATCGTTGGTACTATTCAACGGAAATATTTACAAACTGAATCTGGAATCCAATAAGGTTGATCCTATTGCAATTAGCAGCACTTTTCGTAGAAATCTTTCGGAAGAGTTTACTCAAATTTTTCAGGAGGCCTGGGCTAAAGTTGAGCAGAATTACTATGATGAAAATTTCCATGGTATTGACTGGCATGCTATTCGAAAAAAATATGAAGTTTTTATTCCCTACTTAAATAACCGGGCAGACTTAAGAATATTGTTGGCAGATATGTTAGGTGAATTGAATTCATCGCATCAAGGATTTAGTTCGAATGGTGATGAAGAGCAAGTGAAACTCGCAAACAAAACTATGGAAACAGGCATTGTATTTGAAAATGACAATCCATATAAAGTAAGCTATATACTGCGTAATAGCAGTGCTGATAAAAAACAATTAGATATTCGAAAAGGTGATTTACTAGTTAAAGTAAATGATGAAATCGTAAATAGGCAGATTGATAGAAACTACTATTTTAGTCGCCCATCTTTTGATAAGGAAATAAAACTGCAATTCAATCGAAATGGCTTGTTGATTGATTTGAAATTACATCCCCAATCTTCTCTTTTTGAAGGGGCCTATGATGAATGGATTTATCAGAATCAACAAAAGGTTGATGAAAAAAGTAATAAACGGATCGCCTATCATTGTATGAAAAATATGGGTGGTGAGGAATTGGAAAAATTCCTGATTGATATGACAATAGACTTTTACAAAAAAGATGCTCTAATATTAGATTTACGTTATAATACTGGTGGTAATGTACATGATGAAGTATTAAAATTTTTAAGCCAACGAGCGTATCTACAATGGAAATATCGGGAAGGAAAGCTTACCTATCAATCTAATTTTGCACCTGCAGATAAACCGATCGTGTTACTTATCAATGAACAGTCGCTTAGCGATGCAGAAATGACCGCACAGGGCTTTAAAACACTAAAGCTTGGAAAAATTATTGGCACCGCTTCTTATAGATGGATCATTTTTACAAGTGGAGCAGGATTGGTAGATGGTTCATTTGTAAGGCTTCCTAGTTGGGGATGTTATACTTTGGATGGTAAGGATCTTGAGAAGATTGGAGTTGAGCCGGATATTTCCGTTCCGATGAATTTTGTTGATCGTGTTAATAAACGTGATCCTCAATTAGATAAAGCGATAGAAGAATTATTGAAACAAATTAAATAGAAATAATTCTTAAAGAATGAATGATTCTAAGAATCTGTAAAAGATATAAGTTTTAAAATGACAAATGTATTTGGTGAATGTATATCTGTTGGAACTTTATAAAAAAAATATGGGAAAGAATATTGTTCCAGTACCCAATCCGGCGATCCTGCTGACTTATCCACCTGAAGAAGACATTTTTAGAAAAAGTACCAGAGAAGTAAATATTGAACCGGAAGATCCTGTACTTAAAATTATAGGTGACCATAAAACCGGAGATTTTGCATTAGATGTACCTGGTTCAGAATTGGATGATGCCGATGAAGCAATTGGCAGTGAAGACGAAGAAAATAATTATTACAGTCTTGGTGGCGATGAACATGACGATCTCGACGAAAACAGTCGGGAATAATGGAAATGGAGTAATGGCAAGTTTATTCCAAACTAAAAGAGCTTCTATTTTTTAAATAGGAGCTCTTTGTTTTATTCGAAATCTTTGATTCGGTCAGAACTAATTATAACTCTGCCATGCACTTGGTTATTGCATGAATATGAAAGCATGCAAGATGCAATAGCTTTTGCTGAAACAGATTGGTATTTTTTTAATGGACCTATTAATATATAATTAAGTATTTCAAAAATTCCAGTAGCGATTTTTTCTCCGGAACGATTTTCATTTCTTTCTCCTGTAATTATTGCTGGTCTGAAAATGAACAATTTTGGATAGCCAATATTACTCAATAATTTTTCCATTTCTGCTTTAACTCTACTATAAAAAAATAGGGAATCTGATGCAGCCCCCATGGCACTAATAACAAGAAAACGCTTGCTTCCAGCATTAAACTGTAATTGTGCAATTTTTACCGGATAGTCTTGATCTACTTTTTTAAAGGCTTCTTTTGTTTTGGCTATTTTAATGGTGGTGCCTAAACAACAGAAAACGGTATCGGCATCAACTGTTCCTTCATAGCTATTATAATCGATAATTATTTCTTTTAGCTTGGGATTTTGTAAACCTAGTGTCCTTCTTACATATATATAAATTGTGTGGTATTCTTCTGATTCAAGCAATAAATACAACAAATGACCGCCAGTTAGTCCCGTTGCTCCAAGTAATAATGCAGATTTTTGCGCCATCAGATTTTTTATCAAAGCTATGGATTAATACTATTTTGTAGATTTGAATAGTATGGCTAACGATAATTTAAATAATGTTCCAGAAAATTTAAGTCCTGCCGATAGGGAGTTCGAAAATACGATCAGGCCAAAAGAGATCGATGATTTTTCTGGTCAACCACAATTAATAGAGAATTTGACCATCTTTATTAAAGCGGCTAAACTTCGCGGTGAGGCTTTGGACCATGTATTATTTCATGGCCCCCCGGGTCTTGGTAAAACAACTTTAAGTAGAATTGTAGCCAATGAATTGGGCGT
>CAIJZG010000324.1 GCA_903825065.1 uncultured Bacteroidota bacterium | reverse complement strand
ATTATCTTTTAATAAAATCGATACAGAAGTATGGCGATTTTTATGGCAATAATTTTTTAATTGAATATCCTGTAGGTTCAGGTATACAATTAAATCTTAACGAGATTGCAGATATAATTAGGAATAATATATTACAAGGCTTTCAAGCAAATCAACAGGGTAATAAAGCCATTTTTGGAAAATACAATTGGTTCTATCAACTGCCTGGCAATGAGGCGCTATTGCAATTTTATGAATACTTTGATGGTGATACACAGCGTGGATTAGGCGCTAGTCATCAAACTGGTTGGACTGCTTTAGTTGGTGACCTTATGCTATAAATTGACTAACAATTTCGTTTTTTGCTTTCAATTATATATTATATTTAAGTTGTCTTAAATATAGCCATATGAGTCAACGTCGTGATTTTATTAAGCAAATGTCTTTGGCATCTGCTGCAGTTATCGCAGTTCCTAGTTTTGCAAGAAGTAGCATTTTTACAACCGATACTATCAGAGTAGCAACTATTGGTGTAAATGGTATGGGTTGGGCTAATACTGTTGCGGCTTTGAAAGTAAGGAATGTGCAAGTAGTAGCGCTTTGCGATATAGATGGGTCGGTATTAAACAAAAGAAAACAAGAACTTTCCCTTTTGCAACCCGATGTAAAACAAGTAGACCTTTATAGTGATTATCGGAAAATATTAGATCGAAAAGATATTGATGCGGTAATTGTTGGCACACCAGATCATTGGCATGCATTGCAAATGATCAATGCTTGTTCGGCTGGTAAACATGTATATGTAGAAAAGCCTGCTGGAAATTCTATAGGAGAATGCGATCTAATGATCAAAGCAAAAAACAGGTATAACAAAATTGTACAAGTAGGACAGTGGCAAAGAAGTCAGAAGCATTTTAAAGATGCATTAGACTTTGTGCATTCCGGACAACTTGGAAATATTAGAACTACTAAAGTTTGGTGTTATCAAGGATGGATGCGCCCTCAGCCAGTTGTGGCAGATAGCATTCCACCAGATTATATTGATTATAAAACTTGGTTAGGGCCTGCTACTATGCGGACATTTAATACCAGTCGCTTTCATTTTCATTTCAGATGGTTTTGGGATTATGCTGGTGGATTAATGACGGATTGGGGCGTGCATTTATTAGATTATGCGGTGCAGGGTATGAAAGCTGAAAATCCAATTTCAGTAAGTGCATTGGGAGGTAAATTTGCCTATCCGGAATTAGCGGAAGAAACACCTGATACATTAACAGCCTTATATGAATTTGAGAAATTCAATTTGGTTTGGGATTCTGCTATGGGAATTGATAATGGTTCTTATAATCGTGATCATGGTATTGCATTTATTGGAAACAATGGAACCCTTATTCTAGATAGGGGCGGATGGGAAGTAATAGAAGAAAGACAAGCAAAAAATAAAGTATTAAAGTCATTGCAAAAGCGAGAAGACAATGGTCTTGAATTACATTGGGAAAATTTCATAAGTGCTATCAGAAATAATAATCCATCCGCTTTACATTGTTCTATTGAAGAAGGAGCGCATATAGCTACTGTTGCTCAAATGGGAAATATTGCTTTTAGATCAGGGAAAAAAATCAGCTGGGATGAATCTAAAAAAAGTTTCACAGACCCATCAATTCAACGTGAATATTATGTAAAAGCATATCATAATGGATATACATTGCCGAAGATTTAAATTCTTAAATAATTAGATTCAAAAAAATTAAAAAAAAAGAGGAAGCAATAGCTTCCTCTTTTTTAGTAGATATT
>CAIJZG010000323.1 GCA_903825065.1 uncultured Bacteroidota bacterium | reverse complement strand
TTCTGGAATTGAAAGAAAAGCAGCTAGCCCACTGAATGGTGCACCATAGAAACCAGCTTTCTTAAATGCTTGCACATTAAGACCTAGATTCTTGGTAGAATTCAGCGTGTTTGCGATGATCTCTTTTTTAGATTCATCGTCCATAGAAAGAAATACTTTACCGTCTTTGTCGATTGTGATCAACACGATATCTTTTGTATCAGCAACTTTAGCTGCCACAGAATTTGGTGTTGTAACCGCAATGGCTTCAGCAGGCTTGAACTTTGTTGTCAAGATAAAGAAAGACAACAAAAGGAACGCCACGTCACACATCGCCGTCATGTCGATACTAGTACTCTTCCGTGGTAATTTGGCTCTACCCATTGTTATTAATTTATAATTTCACTAATTAGATTCAAAACTGTTTGCATTCCACAAAAATCTTTCGATTATTTGTAATTAGCAGCAAAGCTTTGAGTCAATGTGAAACCTGATTCATCAATACCATAGGTAATTCCATCAATGCGAGTAGTAAATACGTTATACATAATGATCGCTACAGCAGATGTACCAATACCTAAAGCCGTGTTGTAAAGGGCTTCAGAGATACCCTGAGACAATTCACGAGCAGCTTCTCCACCACCTTCGTCACCTAATTTAGAAAAAGAACGGATCATACCCATTACCGTACCTAACAATCCCATTAGGGTTGCTACTGAAGCGATAGTTGATAAGAATACTAAATTTTTCTCCAACATTGGAAGTTCCAAAGCAGTTGCTTCTTCCACCTCTTTTTGAATATTCAATACTTTCTGATCAGTTGTTAATTCTGTATCAGTAATCATTTCTTTGTATTTCTTAAGACCTGATTTCATTACATTTCCTACAGATCCTTTTTGCTTGTCGCAAGCAGCCAAAGCCTTATCCACATCTTTGTTTGCTAAATGGAATTGTACTGAACGTACAAACTCAGCAATATTGCCAGTACCATTTGCTTTTGTGATAGTCAAGAATCTTTCGATACAGAAAGAAAGAACAATTAAAAACGCACCAATCAAAATTGGAACGATAATTCCACCTTCGTACATTTTAGACAAAGCACCCTTAGGTCCTTTGTGACTAGGCCAAAAACCACCAGAAGCATCAGGTGTAGTGAAATTACTGTCGGCACCGATAACGAAGCGCCATAAAACATAGCCTAAAATAATACAGGCAATAGGAGCGATAGTTGCAACCAAGTTGCTGCTCTTTTTAGGTTGAGCAGATGTTGCGGTTTTAGCAGCCGCTGGTGCAGTTGGTTTGATGTCAGCCATGATTCAATTGATTTTTGGTTTTTAAAAATTACAGTTGATAAAAATTTACTTTCGCAATGCTACATAAAAATGTCTTGAAAAAATCAAAACATTTCCCTCATTTTCTAAAGGGCTTACAAATTAGGGATTTTATTTAAACACCAAACAAGAACGGCCCATTCTTTTTTTACTTTTTTTCAAAAGAATAAATTAATTGTCTGAAAACCGCTCTATACAGGGTTATCAGGCCATTTCACCGATTTATTTTGGTTTTCTCTTCCGTCGAAAGAAGAACTGTCATTAAAACAGTTATTGAAAACGTTTGCGGAGTATCTTTAGTCATAATTTAATAATAACTACTTATGAGAATTTATTTTATTTCGTTGGCATTATTCACGACCTCACTCAGTTTTGCCCAACAAAAGCCACAGAAATCTGACCCTGCATCAGGGAATCCTGCCACAGAAGTTACGCCTAAATCAGGCACCGGCGGACCCGTTACCCCAAAAACTGGCCCAAAACCCTATAAAGAGGTCATTACAGAAAAAGCTATTACCAGTGTTGGTCTTTTTACTGTACATAAAGTCGATGAGAAATTCTACTTCGAAATCGCGGATAGTATGATGGGAAGAGAGATCTATGCGATTACCCGTTTTTCAAAATCGCCAGGTGGTGGTGGTATTTATGGAGGTAATGAAGTAAATAAACAAACACTCAAATTTGAAAAGGGGCCCAATAACAATGTGTTTGTAAGAGTTGTTACCCTAATTAGTATGGCAGATTCCTCAAATAATATTTCAAAAGCTGTTTCGAATTCCTATCTCGACCCTATTGGCGCTGCATTCGACATCAAAGCTTTTGGAAAAGATTCTACAAGTACAGTTATAGAAGTGACCGATTTTTTTAAAGGAGATAACCAGATTGTAAGTCTTGATCCAAATTTGAAAAAAATATTCAACTTAACATCAATCGCTTCCGATCGGTCCTATGTTCAGTCGATCAAAACATTCCCAATAAATACTGAGATAAGAACAGTAAAAACTTTTTCAACTACAACGGGTAGTCCTATGCCTAGCATGATGCCAGGTTCTGGTGCTAATTTCCCGGCAGCAAATAAAGCAGGTGTTGTTACAATGGAATTAAACACATCCATGTTATTGCTCCCGAAAACGCCTATGATTCCTAGACTTTTCGATCGAAGAGTTGGCTTTTTTACTGATCGCTATGTATTATATAGTGATGATCAACAAAAAGTTGACAAAAAAGAATTCGCTGTTCGTTGGAAATTAGAGCCTAAACCTGAAGACCTTGATAAATATAAAAATGGTGAATTAGTAGAACCTATTAAACAAATAGTTTACTACATCGATCCAGCTACACCAAAACAATGGCACCAACCGCTTATCGATGGTATTAACGATTGGCAAAAAGCTTTTGAGAAAGCAGGTTTCAAAAATGCTATCATCGGAAAAGAATGGCCTACTGATGATAGTACCATGAGTTTAGAAGATGCCCGATATTCTGTTATTCGATATTTAGCTTCTGATATTGAAAATGCTTCTGGCCCACAGGTGCACGATCCACGAAGTGGGGAAATTTTAGAAAGTCATATTAATTGGTACCATAACGTAATGAAATTAGTACACGATTGGTACCTGATACAAACAGCCGCAGTTGATCCGAAAGCCAGAAAGATGAAATTCGATGATGAACTAATGGGTCAATTAATCCGTTTCGTTTCATCACATGAAGTAGGCCATACATTAGGTTTAAGACATAACATGGGTAGCAGTAGTAAAACTCCAGTAGAAAATTTAAGAAATAAAGCATGGGTAGAAGCAAATGGACATACCGCGTCAATTATGGACTATGCACGTTTTAACTATGTAGCACAACCGGAAGATAGCATTAGTGAAATAGGTTTATTTCCACGTATCGGTGAATACGATAAATGGGCTTTACAGTGGGGTTACACGTTTACCGGAATAACGGATCCGGAAAAAGATCAAAAATTAACCAACAAATGGGCGATTGATAGTCTTACTAAAAATCCCAGACTTTGGTTTGGTGGTGAGGGCCGCACAGCAGATCCTCGAGCACAAATGGAAGACCTTGGAGACAATAGCATGAAAGCCAGTGAATATGGTATTAAAAATTTAAAAAGAATTATTGTTGCGATTCCTGATTGGACAAAAGAAGAGGCTGATCCTTATGAAAATCTTGCGGATATCTACAACCAATTAATCGGACAATATTCTCGATATATTGGTCATGTATTAAGAAATGTTGGTGGAGTTAATGAAACTTTCAAAACCATTGAGGAATCTGGAGATGTTTATGAACCAGCACCAAAAGCAAATCAAAAAGAAGCTATCGCTTTTCTAAACAAACAATTATTTGAAACACCTAATTGGTTGCTTGATAAAAATATCCTTAATAAAATTACTAGCCCTATTTCTTTAGAAACCATTCAGTCGATTCAAACCAGTGCACTTAATAGTTTATTAGATGGGCAACGAATGTTTAGACTTGTTGCCGCAACAAATCGTTTTGGGAATGTGAGTTATAATTTAAGTGATATGATTACTGATTTGCATAAAGGCATCTTTAGTGAATTGAGTGGCAATAAAATAATTGATGGATATAGAAGAAATATTCAAAAAATTTATGTAGAAAAACTACTCGACTTAATAGACCCGACTCCTACATTTTCATTTAGCGTAGGCGCGGCTTTTGGAATGCCTGCATCAGTGAACATTATAAACACAGATGTTTTTTCCATTGCAAAAGGAGAATTAAGATCTTTACAATCTGAAATTAAAGCAGCCATCACTATTAATACTGATAAAGTAAGTAAATACCATCTGCAAGATCTTGCAGACCGAATTAAAAAAGGCCTTGATCCAAAATAATAGGTCAATCTAAACTAAGAGCCGGAGTTTAACTCCGGCTTTTTATATATAGGCACTTCTTATTCTTTACCTTTGTTTAAAATTATTTCATGAAATGGCTACTTGTTTCTTTAGGCTTTTTGTTTTGTCTGCATCTTTCCGCACAAAAAAACAAAGTGGTTATTGGTTATTTGCGCGATAGTGTTACTCATGCTCCCATAATACTAGGAAGTGTTACCAATAATAAAACCCATGAAACAGTGATGAGTGGAAATACCGGGCGCTTTAAAATACAAGTGAAAGAAAACGAAGTGCTTTCATATGCTGCTGTTGGTTACCATTTCGACACCATTCAATTTGTTCATAAACTTGTATTACAAGATTCCATTGAAATTTATGCTTCTCCGCTTTCACATGATTTGGGAAATGTTACAGTAAAATCAAAAGGCATGAGTGCTTACCAAATGGATAGCATTGAGAGGAGAAACGATTTATTACATGATATGGTTTCTTATAAAAAACCAACATTTGCACTTTCTAATACAGGTGCCGGTTTGGGTATAAGTATTGATCGTTTCTCAAAGCATGAGAAAAGTAAAAGAAGGGCACTTGATTTTTTTGAAGCCCACGAAAAGGAAGAATATATCAACTATAGATACTCCGCAATATTGGTGGAAGAAAGTACAGGATTTAAAGACGAAGTACTAAGAAATTTTATGCAACAGAGTAGACCAAGCTATACCTGGCTAAGAGCTAATACAAATTCCGAAGACATTCGATATTATATCAACGATCAATTAAAGAAGTTCTCTACTAAATAATTATTCGTAACGTAAAGCAACTATTGGGTTTAATCTAGCAGCTTTCATTGCTGGATAAATGCCTGCTGCTAAACCAACGATTGAGCAGATTACAATTCCTAATATTACCCAGAACCACGGGATTACAAATCCGGTATTCAATATCATTGAGAATATATTGCCTACCAATACACCTAAGATAATTCCAAAAAATGCACCAAGCATACTAATGATGATACTTTCGAAAAGGAATTGCTGACGTACATTTCTGCTTTTACCTCCGATCGCTTTAATTAATCCCACTTCTTTGGTTCTTTCGTTTACAGCAACCAGCATAATATTCATCAAACCAATGGCAGCCCCAATTAAAGTAATTAATCCAATGGCCCCAGCAGATCCTGTAATACTACTTAAAAAGCCTATAAACATTTCTGCAAACTTATCGCTCTTTTCTATTGCGAAGTTGTCTTCATCAACAGGTTCTAATTTTCTAACATTACGAAAAACAGCTGATGCTTCACCATCAGCTACCGTTAATTCTTCTACGTTCTTCACCATTACACCAATATTGTACGAAGGACTTCCATTTGTAAATCGCCTAAGGTTGGAATAAGATGTTACTACAACATCGTCTTGACGAAGCATGGCGCTGGATCCTTTTTCTTTCAATAATCCAATTACACGATAAGGAACGCTGCCAACACGTATAATTTTTTCGATACATTTTTCGGGTTTATCACCAAATAATTTGCTGGCCACACTTGATCCTAGAATACACACATTTCGCCCACTTTGCACATCCAGATTATTAAGGTTCCTACCAAGAATTAGGGTATATCCATTTACAATTAAATAGTTTTCGTCCCCTCCCATAACTACAATATTGGGATTGGTTTTCTTTTCTAAAAAATGAATTTCATTTCCACCCGGGCCTCTACGATAAACTGTAGAAATCGCACCAGGAAAGCTAAAGTTAGATTTGAAACCAGTAGCTTCTTCCATCCGTATTGGCTTACCAAGGTTAGATTTTTTTTCTTTCTTCGCTCCTTTCTTTTCTTTAGCAAAATTATCATTCCCTCCACCCATTCGGAAATTGGATTCCTTAAAGCGGATACTAAAGGAATTGGCTCCCATAAAAGAAAAACTTTCTTTCAAACTCTGATTCATGGCTTGAATAGCTGTAATAATGCCAATTAATGCCATAATTCCAAAGGCAATAATGGCTACAGTAATACTAGTTCTAAGCAGGTTGCTTCGAACATTTCGCCAGGCTAAACTTAAAGAATCGAGTGTGGTCATGCAGATTTAGATTATTCCTTCAATAATTTAAAGGTAATCGAGATTCTGCGATTGGAAGAAAGTGCACTAATAAATATGAAGAGCGGTTAAAAATAGAAATAATTGAGCAATAGAGAGGGTAGCACTCCGATTAAAACGATCAAAGCCGCTACAAAAATCAAACCCGTCTTAAATCCAGAGGTGATTTCAGTGGTCTCTGAAACGCCTTCTCGGAAATACATCGCTTGAATTACTCTGAAATAGTAATAGACACTTACTGCAGCAAAAAGAACGGCTACAATAACCAGCCATAGACCTGATCCGGTTTTAACAACACTTGCAAGCATATAATATTTTGCAAAAAATCCTGCAGTTAATGGAATACCTGAAAGAGATAACAAGCAAATAGTAGCAGTTAAGGCAAGCACCGGTTCTGTTTTTGCCAATCCATTAAAACCATCGAGGGTATAATCCTTCAGTTTTATTAATACCGCAAAAATTCCGATAGTTGCCAAACTATATGCCGAAGCATATAATAAAATCCCTTCTTTAGCCACATCGTTGAAAGAATAAAGCGCAAATAACATAAAGCCTGCTTGAGCAATACTGGAGTATGCCAGCATTCGTTTTACACTCTGCTGAAATACTGCCGTAATATTTCCAATCAATAATGTGGCAATGATTACGAAGGATAAAAGTATTTTCCAGGTTGGTCCTAAAATGGCCGACTGACCTTCCATTAATCGAATGAATGCAAAGAATCCAGCAGCTTTTACCACTGTTGCCATAAATGAAGTGAAAACACTTGGAGCACCATCATATACATCAGGTGTCCAAAAATGAAAGGGGGCTGCGGATACTTTAAAGCACATGGCTACAAATAAAAGAAGTACTCCTGCAATTTCAAGGAATGATGCTTTTGGAGCCGAACCTGGTGTTGGTGTATTGATAAAGACTGGCGAGGTAATTCCAAATGAACCAGTTGCTCCATAAATTAAAGCAATACCCATCAACATGATTCCTGCGGTGAAAGCTCCCATCAAAAAGTATTTAAGAGAAGCTTCATTACTTTTTAAATTACGTTTGTCTGCACCTGTAAGAATATATAAAGGGATGGATAAAATTTCAATTCCTAAGAACAACATCAATAAACTATTGAATCCGCATAAAATACTTACCCCACACAAAACAAAAAATATTAAAGCGAAATATTCAGCAGGATAGTTGCCTACATTTTCAATATCCTTTCCACTCAATATTACATAAATCATAGTGGCAGTTATCGCTATTGAATTAAAGAATAATCCAAATTTTTGAAAGCGTAAGAGATCATGACTATTTACAACTATTGTATATACGCCATAGGTCTGAAACAAGTTTGCAATCAGCAATACCAATAAGCCGCCAATAGCTATATACTTCAATGATGATTTATTTTTGAGTAAGATGCCACTAAACATCATTACCACTCCTAATAAAGCCGAAACAATAATTGCATTCATGTGTTTGTTTTTTTCCTCTTAACCCCTTTCGGAATTTTTGTTCAATTAACGGTTTGCGAATATAGCGCTCACTGTATCTTTTGTAAGTTCAATCATTGGTTGTGGGTAAACACCCATTACCAATACAACTATAACTAATATGCTTAATACCCATTGTACATTTCCACTTACTTCAACTGCCACTAAAGTTTTTTCAACCATATTGCCATAGAATATTTTCTGAATCATATTCAATGTATATACTGCCGCCAAAATAATACTGATTCCTGCAATAGCTGCTACCCATCCATTAAATTGGAATAAACCATTAAACATTAAGAATTCACCCACAAATGCATTTGTCAATGGCAATGCCACATTTGCTAAGGCCATAATTACAAATAAAATAGCAAGAACGGGGGCCTTTAGTGCCAGTCCACCTAATTCACTATACTTCCGAGTTCCTAATTGTTGTTCAATCACATCAGCTACAATCCACAATCCTATCACATTGATACCATGATTAAACATTTGTATCATCACTCCTTCCAAACCAATTTGATTTTGGACAAAAATCGCAGCACACATTAAACCGATATGCGCAATAGAAGAATAGGCAATTAATCTTTTAATATCGTCCTGGCGAATGGCAATTAAAGATGCGTAAATCATTCCGGTTACAGACAAGATCACTACAAACATACTGTGCCCATGAACAGCTTGAGGAACCATGGGAAGTAACCAACGAATCACAGCAAAAATACCCATCTTTACCATTACACCACTCAAGATCATTGTAACAGCAGTAGGTGATTGCTCATAGGCATCTGGTTGCCAAGTATGAAAAGGAAAAATAGGCATCTTAATAGCGAATGCAATAAAGAATAAAGCAAAAACTGCACCTTGTGCATGCCCAGGTAAATTGGCATGATAGAAGCTTTGCATTGCAAAAGAATGATCAGCAGTTTGAGCATACACATACAACAAACCAACCAACATTAATAAGGAGCCGATAAATGTATACACGAAGAATTTAAAAGTAACAGCAATTCTTTTTTCGCCACCCCAAATAGAGCAAAGAAAATAAACTGGTATTAATGCAAGTTCCCAAAAGAAATAAAATAATAAAGCATCAGATGCTAAAAACACGCCTAATAAACCTGCTTGGGTTAAAAGCATCAATCCGTAAAATGCGGAAGAACGTTGATACACATTTTTATAAGTGGCTGCAAAAACTACAGGAAATGAAATAGCTGTTAAGAGACTGAGCATTTTACTCATTCCATCTTGCAACAAACTAAAACGGCTACCTAATCCTGGCAACCATGCTGCATCATAAGTTAATGCGCCTTTAGTAAAGACCGCCATTAGCGACAATACCAACGTAGCCAATGAAGATACGAGGGCTAGTGATTTGGTTGAAGGCGAATCTTTTAGCAGAAAAACTGCTAGTCCACTCAACAATGGAATTAATATCAGTAAAAGAGGAATCATATATTTTCTTTAACGCTTAGGCCTAGTTAAATAATCGGTTCAAATAATATATTATGGTGATATCATTAAACCAAACCAATACAAATACAACGATCGCTAAAACCATCATGATAAGATAATTGCCCACTTGTCCGCTTTGCAACAAACGCAATTGTCTCGAACCATATCCCACTAATCTGCCAACACCATTAACAGCACCATCGATCACAAATTTTTCTACGAAATTTTTAAAGAATCCAGCAACTGCATCTAAGGGGTTTACAATAATGGTATCGTACAATTCATCCACATACCATTTGTTTTCCAAAACAATTCCAAGTCCAGTACTTTCTTCTGTGTTAGCCTGATATTTTTTATAACTATTTACAGCATAAATGATAACAACAGCTATTAATGCAGTTGATCCCGATAAATACATCCACTCTTGTGAAGCGGGCAAATGTGGGTGTTCTGAAATAGCAGTTGAAGCAGCAAAAATGGGTGCTAGAAAATGTTCTAAGCTATGAGCATCTTTTGCAAATAACTCAGGAATACCAACCCATCCACCAATAACTGATAAGATTGCCAATACAATTAAAGGAATGGTCATGGCAATCGGGCTCTCCTTCATATGATGTTCTTGTTCATGAGTACCTCTGAATCCACCTAAGAAGGTTAAAGTATATAAACGGAACATATAAAAAGCAGTCATTAATGCGCCACCCAAACCTAAATAATAATAGATAGGATTTTTAGCAAGCGCAGCCATTAGAATTTCATCCTTCGAAAAGAAACCAGAGAATGGGGGAATACCTGAAATAGCTAAACAGGCTAATAAGAAAGTAATATGAGTGATAGGCATATATTTTTTCAATCCACCCATTTTACGGATATCTTGTTCATGATGCATGGCATGAATTACTGAACCAGCTCCTAAAAATAATAAGGCTTTGAAAAATGCGTGAGTCATTACATGAAATACAGCACCAGTATACGCTCCAACACCAAGACCTAAAAACATATATCCTAACTGACTTACAGTTGAGTAAGCCAATACTTTTTTAATGTCGTTTTGCTTGATAGCAATAGTAGCAGCGAAAATAGCTGTAGCTAATCCTACCATTGCAACTAAAGATTGTGTACCCGGAGCCATGGTATATAAAATATTGCTTCGTGCAATCATATAGATACCTGCAGTAACCATGGTAGCAGCATGTATCAATGCAGATACAGGAGTTGGACCGGCCATTGCATCGGGCAACCAGGTATATAAAGGAATCTGAGCACTCTTACCCATCGCGCCAATAAATAACAATGCTGTGATGGCAGTGATATCGAAAGAAGATAATTGACCAACTTGTGCAAATACATCGGTATAAGTTGCAGTACCTAATTTAAAAATTAGCCAGAATACGGCTAATAAAAAACCAAGATCACCGATACGATTCATTACGAATGCTTTTTTGGCCGCATAATTATAATCGTTGTTTTTGAACCAGAAACCAATTAATAAATAAGAGCATAATCCAACGCCTTCCCAACCGATAAACATGATCACATAATTCGCACCCAATACAAGCAGTAACATCGAGAATACAAATAGATTCAGATAAGCGAAGTAACGTCCAAAGTGTTGGGGTTCTTCCTCATGCATATACGCAGTAGAGTAAAGATGTATTAAGAAACCTATTCCGGTAATGATTAACAGGAATAATGCAGAAAGCTGATCAACCTGAAATGCAAACGGAATCAATAACCCTTTAATCTTAATAAAATTAAAGAGTGTAATTACTGAAGCACCATTCGCTTTTACATCAAAAAACACCAATACGCTTACTACGAATGATGCCAAAATAGTGCCACTGCCAATAATGCCGATCAATGATTTCGACAATGATTTCCTTCCAAATCCATTGATCAGAAAACCCAGCAGGGGAAATAGCGGAATTAAATAAACTAGTTTACTCATAATCTACTGAAAGCCTGAAACCAACCACAAAACTGCAGTTGATAACAGTATTTTAATTTTTCAATCTGTTCAAAAAGTTAATATCAACCGAATGCGTATTTCTAAATAACATCACAATAATCGCAAGCCCCACACTTACTTCTGCTGCTGCAACTACCATGATGAAGAATACAAATAACTGCCCATCAGTTCCCACTGTTGAAGCTTTATCTGCAATAGTAGCTGCAGCTAAATGCATTTTAGAAAATGCAACCAGCAACAGGTTCACTGCATTAAACATCAACTCGATACACATGAAAACGATAATCACATTTCTACGTGTTAATGCACCAATGATTCCGATGCTGAATAAAGCTAAACAGAGATAGATATAATATTGTATTGGCATAATCTAAATTGATCTTTATTAATCTTTTTTACCTATTACGATGGCACCTATCATAGCACTCAAAAACAAAACGCTTGTGATTTCAAAAGGCACTACATAATCACTGAACAAAACTTTTCCTAAATTTTTTATTAACCCTATATCTCCACTAGTTGTCATGGCCACTTTAGATTGCATATCTAAAGTTTGACGAACTAATGAAACTAAAACCATCATGAAACAACCACCAGAAATTACACCTGTTAGCTTCATCCAAAAATTCTTTTGTGGTTCGTTTTGTTGATTTAAGTTCATCAACATGATTACGAAAAGGAACAATACCATAATGGCTCCTGCGTAAACTATGATGTTTACTATTGCAAGAAATTGCGCATTCAATAAAATATAATGGCCTGATATTGCAAAAAATGTGACTACCAGCCATAGCACACTGTGAACAGGGTTCTTGCTAATCAAAACCATGCTGGCACTAAACAAGGCCAACGCACTTAAAAAAAAGAATAATATTTCTGTTGTACTCATTGTTGCTATAATTAGTAGTTAATCTGTAAGATCAACCAGTAATTGTTAATTATTAATTACTCCTAGATGGCCCTTTTGCTTTTGCAAATCCTTCAGGATCTGTTATCGGATTTGGAATTACTAAATCTTCTTTACCATAAATAAATCCGTTGCGTGTATAGTTTGCTGGTGCAAAAGTTTCGCTCAAGAAAATAGCTTCCTTCGGACAAGCTTCTTCGCATAATCCACAAAAAATACAACGTAGCATATTGATCTCATACTTCGCTGCATATTTCTCTTCGCGATACAGCTTCTCCTCACCAGGCAAACGCTCTGCTCCCTCCATTGTGATTGCTTCCGCAGGACATGCTACAGCACACAAGCCACAGGCCGTACAACGCTCTCTTCCTTCCTCATCTCTGTTCAGAACGTGTAAACCACGAAACACCGGACTAAACTCTCGTTTCTTTTCCGGATAACGAATAGTGGGCTGCTTCTTGAACATATGGCTGAAAGTAATGGCCATACCTTTTAAAATACTAGGTATGTATAAGCGTTCGATGAAAGTCATCGGCTTGCGGTTTACTTCTTTTACTCTATTAGTTAATGCCTCCATGTATTTGATCTCTTTGCTTGCAAAATATTTTTTATTCTAACCGAAATATAAGATCCATGCGCCTGTTGCCACCATGTTTGCCAAAGCTAATGGTATCAAACTTTTCCAACCTAAGTTCATCAACTGGTCATAACGGAAACGAGGAATGGTCCAACGAATCCACATGAAGATGAAGATGAAAATCACAATTTTTATCAGTAGTGCACCCACTCCCACTAGTGCTGCAATATTCTGTGGTAATACTTTCTCATCAAAAAACGGAATATCATACCCACCGAAATAAAGTGATGCCATTATTGCACTACTCATGATCATATTGATGTATTCAGAAAAAAGATAGAATCCTAATTTCATGGATGAATACTCTTGATGGTATCCAAAGTTTAATTCGTTTTCTGCTTCAGGCAAATCGAAAGGAGTTCGATTGCATTCTGCCATAGCACATATAAAGAACAGCAAAAAGCCTAATGGCTGATAAGCAATATTCCATAAATGCCCAGGCTTCATTTGTTGATCAACTATTTCTTTTAGACTTAAAGTATTGGTGGTCATCAGTAAAGCTATCAATGCAATACCCATTGCCAACTCATAACTTATAGCCTGTGATGCGCCACGTAATGCAGCCATCAATGAGAATTTATTATTTGAAGCCCAGCCGCCAATCATGATACCATAAACACCTAAACTCACTACTCCAAAAACATATAAAATTCCAATATTGATATCCGCAATTTGTAAATCAATTTCTCTACCAAACAAATGCACAGTGCTACCCCAAGGAATAACCGCACAAGTCATCAATGCTGCAGTCATTGCTAATCCCGGACCCAATATGAACAAGGCTTTATTCGAAGAATTAGGAATAATTTCTTCTTTCATAATTAATTTCAATCCATCGGCTAATGGTTGAAAAAGACCAAAAGGTCCAGCTCTTTCAGGACCCGGACGATCTTGCAGAATTGCAGCCACTTTTCTTTCCGCAAAAGTGGTATACAATGCAATACCCAGACTCGCAAAAACGATGATGACAATCAACACCAGTTTTTCGATTAGTAACAGCATATCTAAAGAAAGTAATGTCATGATTTATAATCAATTAGTCTTTGTTAGAATTAAAATTGTTGGAATGTGCCGGACCATTTATTGAACTTAAATCAATATCGGTCTGATTCACTTCACTCACCGAATGAATATCCATCAATAGTTTAGGCTGTCTGCCATGATGCACCGCAGAAAAAGTTTCTGTTGGCATTGTTAATCCAATCTTACCGGCATAATGACCTTGAGAAATAACAGAATGTCTGTCAATCAATCTTGGTCCTTCTATAATCCAATCGGTTGATTTCTTGTTTTCAAATCGGCAATCGTTGCAAATCCATTCTTCCACTTCACCCCATTGATCTTTGCGTGCAGTAACACGATATACTTCATCACCCCTATTCCATAAAGTAACCTTACCGCTGCATGCAGGACAATCGCGGTGTGCGTCCATTGGTTTTAAAAACCAAACCCGATTTTTAAAACGGAAAGTCTTATCAGTTAATGCGCCAACAGGACAAACATCAATTACATTTCCAATAAAGTTGTTATCTAAACTCTTCTCAATAAATGTGGCGATCTCTGAATGATCTCCACGATCTAATACACCATGAGAACGTTTATTTGAAATTTGATCAGCAGTATAAACACATCGGTAGCATAGAATACAACGCGTCATGTGTAACTGAATATATTTTCCTAAGTCCTGCTTCTTAAATGTTCTTCGTTGGAATTCGTATCTAGTACCATCTTTACCATGTTCGTAGCTCAAATCCTGTAAGTGACATTCTCCAGCTTGATCACAAATTGGGCAATCTAATGGATGATTCAATAATAAAAACTCCACGATACTTGCGCGAGCATCTACTACTTTAGGACTCGTAATATTTTTAACTTCCATGCCATCCATTACCGTTGTTCTGCAACTTGCAACCAACTTTGGCATTGGGCGAGGATCTTTTTCTGAACCCTTGCTTACTTCTACTAAACAAGTACGGCATTTACCACCGCTTCCTTCCAACTTGCTATAATAACACATCGCTGGAGGTGCGACATCTCCCCCAATAATCCTAGCTGCATTCAAGATAGTAGTTCCTGCAGGCACTTCGATGCTGATGTTATCGATGGTAACTTTAAATAATGGTGTATCTGACATAATTCAAAATTCAAAAGTCAAAAGTCAAAAAAGTTGACTTACTATTTTTTATTTTCACCTACACAGGCACATGAATAGCATCTGCATAATGTGCTAATCCGTAGTTCCTTGTTTGAGCTTCAGCAGCATGTGTTACATGCCATTCAAACTCATCTCTAAAATGACGGATTGCAGCAGCCACCGGCCATGATGCAGCGTCACCCAAGGGACAAATGGTGTTGCCTTCAATTTTGCTTTGGATATCCCAAAGCAAATCGATATCACTAATTTTTCCTTCCCTTTTTCTAAACGCAATAAAACTTTCTCCATCCAACCAGTTCCCTCTCTACATGGGGAACATTGCCCACAACTCTCGTGGCGATAGAATCTTGCCAATGAATAAGTATTTCTCACCACACACTGATCCTCATCTAATACAATAAATCCTCCCGAACCCATCATTGAACCAGTAGCAAATCCACCGTCACTCAAACTTTCGTAGTTCATATAACGTGTTTCCCCTTTAGCTGTTTTTAATAACAGATTAGCAGGAAGAATTGGAACAGATGATCCACCAGGAATACAAGCTTTTAATCTTTTTCCGTTTGGAATACCACCACAATATTCATCGCTATAAATAAATTCTTCCACTGAGATGGTCATATCAATTTCATAGACACCTGGCTTATTAATATTACCACATGCAGAAATTAATTTTGTTCCTGTTGATTTACCTACGCCAATCTTTGCAAACTCTTCACCACCTTCATTAATAATAGGAACTACCGCAGCTAAGGTTTCTACGTTGTTTACAACTGTTGGTCTACCCCATGCTCCTTTGATTGCAGGGAAAGGAGGTTTGATTCTTGGATTGCCGCGTTTACCTTCTAAAGATTCTATCAAAGCAGTTTCTTCACCACAGATATAAGCGCCAGCTCCACGATGTACATAGATTTCACAATCAAATCCAGTACCTAATATATTCTTTCCTAAAAAACCATTTGCTTTTGCTTCTGCAATAGCTTGTTCCAAAATATCTGGGATCCAAGCATATTCACCGCGGATGTAGATATAGGTATCATGACTTCCTAAAGCATAGGAAGCAACAATTAATCCTTCTATTAATAAGTGCGGAATAAATTCCATCAAGTAACGATCCTTGAAAGTACCAGGTTCACTTTCGTCGGCATTACAAACCAGGTGACGGGGAACACCTTCTGGTTTTGCAATAAATCCCCATTTCATACCAGCTGGGAATCCAGCACCACCTCTCCCACGAAGACCGCTCTTCTTCACTTCTTCCACAATCTCATCTTGTGTCATTGTTTTAAGAGCCTTCTCCACGCTGCGATATCCACCTTCACGGCGATACACATCGAAATAACGAATTCCTTCAACGTGTGCTTTTTCTAATAATAATTTTCTTCCCATTGTCTTCAATTGCAGGGCTTACGCCATTCGTTGATTTAAATATTTTCTTCTTAATTATTAGCTGTAGCAGCAGTTCTGCATTCAGCAATAATTGAATCCACTTTTTCTTTTGTCAAATGCTCTCTATAATGTTTACCCAATTGCATCATCGGCGCATAACCACATGCACCTAAACACTCTGCAGTTTTTAAAGTAAACAATCCATCAGCTGTTGTTTCGCCTGGCTTGATTCCTAAAGTCTGACTGATATAGGCAATGATATGATCACTTCCGTTCAACATACAAGGTCCGGTTTGACAAACTTCGAAAACATATTTGCCAACCGGTTTGGTATGATACATGCTATAGAAGGTAGCTACTTCATACACTTCAATAGGTTCGATTTGCAAAAGTGATGCTACATAGTCCATCGTTTCGGCACTAAGCCATCCACCAAAGTTTTCTTGAGCTAAATGCAATAAAGGCAAGAGTGCACTTTTCTGTTTTCCTTCCGGATAGTGTGCAATGATTTCATTCACCTTCGCCAGTTTATCTTCTGAAAATTGTACCATATCAATCATTTTCAATAATTCAATTCTATTATGCGTCTAATTCTCCTGCAATTAAATTCAGGCTACTCATTACAACAATTGCATCACTTAACATTCCACCAGTTACCATTTCTGGATAAGCCTGATAATAAATGAAGGATGGTCTGCGGAAATGCAAGCGGAATGGAGTTCTTCCTCCATCGCTAATTAAATAAAATCCTAATTCACCATTACCACCCTCTACTGAATGATATACTTCCCCTTTCGGCATATCAACTTCACCCATCACTATTTTAAAGTGCCAGATTAAAGCTTCCATTTTTGTATAAACATCTTCTTTCTTTGGCAAATAATATTCGGGAACATTGGCATGAAATACTTCCGCTTCAGC
>CAIJZG010000322.1 GCA_903825065.1 uncultured Bacteroidota bacterium | reverse complement strand
CCCGTGATACACTTGAAACCCAATTAAATGTATTAGAAAATTTTCAACCTGTTGTACCAGACAGTTTTCAGGATTGCGAATTTTTGATGTTGGGTAATTTGGTACCAGCTGTTCAACGTTCAGTGATTGAGCAGTTGAAAAACAGACCCAAATTGATTATCATGGATACCATGAATTTCTGGATGGAGATTGCCATGGAGGAATTAAAGAAAACAATTGCTTTAGTGGATGTATTAATGGTTAATGATAGTGAGGCTCGTCAGTTGAGCGGTGATTACTCTTTAGTGAAAGCTGCAAAAACTATTTTGAAAATGGGTCCAAAATATTTAATCATAAAAAAAGGGGAACATGGTGCTTTGCTTTTTCATGAAGAGAAAGTTTTCTTTGCTCCAGCATTACCATTAGAAGAAGTATTTGATCCAACTGGCGCAGGTGATACTTTTGCAGGTGGATTTATTGGGCATCTTGCAAAGACAAAAGATATTTCTTTTGAAAACATGAAAACAGCTATTATCGTTGGTTCTGCAATGGCGTCTTTTTGTGTAGAGAAGTTTGGCACACAAAGATTAAGAGAAATTAATAAAGCAGATATTGATGCTAGAATTGGAGAATTTGTTCAGTTGGTGAACTTTGATATTGAGCTGGTTTAAGGTATCTCTCAAAATAATTTTGGCATTTTTAAGCATTCACGATATTTTCGCAACATAATGATGACATTGAAACATACAAAACGCAATAAGAAACCTCTCTAAAGGGAAGGAGTCTCCACGTTGTGTATGATTAATATACTTAGAGGCCTTCCCAAAACGGGGAGGCCTTTTAATTTTCAATCATATTAAACCCAAAAAAATGAAAGTAGCCGTAGTAGGTGCCACCGGCTTAGTAGGCACTAAAATGTTGCAGGTTTTAGAAGAGCGTAATTTTCCGGTATCTGAAATTGTTCCGGTAGCTTCTGAAAGATCAGTTGGTAAAGAAGTGATCTTCAAAGGTAAAAGCTATAAGGTAGTGAGTATGGATGACGGTATCGCAGCAAAACCAGCAGTGGCTATCTTTTCAGCAGGTGGTGGAACCTCTCTTGAATGGGCACCTAAATTTGCGGCGGCAGGCATTAGAGTCATCGACAACTCTTCTGCGTGGAGAATGGATCCTACTAAAAAATTAGTGGTACCTGAAGTGAATGCTTCTGTATTAACTGCTGATGACTACATCATTGCTAACCCTAACTGTTCTACGATTCAGATGGTAGTTGCTTTACAGCCTTTGCATAGTAAGTATAAGATTAAAAGAGTGGTAGTGAGCACTTATCAAAGTGTTACAGGAACTGGTAAGAAAGCGGTTGACCAGTTGTTTAACGAAAGAAAAGGCATTGAAGGTGAAATGGCCTATAAATACCCAATCGATTTGAATGTAATTCCTCAGATCGATGTATTCCTTGATAATGGTTATACCAAGGAAGAAATGAAAATGGTGAAAGAGACCAATAAGATCATGCAGGATGATAGTATCCGTGTAACTGCTACAACAGTTCGGATACCTGTGGTAGGCGGACATAGCGAAAGTGTGAATGTGGAGTTTGAAAATGAATTTGATCTGGAAGAAGTGAAAACTTTACTGGCAAATTCTCCTGGTATCATATTACAACAAGACGATGCCAATCAATTATATCCCATGCCATTATGGGCACATGAGAAAGATGAGGTATTTGTGGGAAGATTGCGCAGAGATGAAACACAGGATAAAACATTAAACATGTGGATTGTGAGCGATAATCTTAGAAAAGGAGCTGCAACAAACGCCGTTCAGATTGCGGAATACATGATTTCTAAAGGTTTGTTATAAAAATTGAGTTTTTATTCAAACAGGCTAGACTATTATTGAGGGGGTACAGGATTATGTCCTGTTGACCCCTCTAAAAAAACCACCTACATCTTATTGTAAGTGGTTTTTTTCTGCCTGATTCCTGCCTGCATTTACATTTTAAAGGAAAATAGGGTGTGATGGATGAAACAGATAGAACTGATTATTGATAAAAAATTTAAAATTTAAAGGGAGTTGGATTTACAAAAGGGCTTTCAAAAAACTCATTCACTTTTTTATTAAACTCATCTGTATGTTCCCAAAGTGTTGCGTGTCCTGAATTTGGCAATACCCATAAATTAGCTTTAGGTATATTTTGATAAATTTTTATTGTATGTTCCAGATTAATGGCATCATTATCTCCACTAATGATTAATGATGGACAAACAATTTTATTTAATGCGGTTAGTGAAATATTTGGTTGAAGCCAATCAAGCATGAAGATCTTCCAATCATTTTTCTCTTTAGAATCAGTAAATATTTTAGATTTCAAGGCATCAAAATGTTTTTTTTCATCTTTCCATAATGATGGGATGAGCGCTGTTGAATCGGGCCAAAGATTTGCTCCTGTTGATGCAAGCTTTATTACTTTGTTAGAATTTCGCATTGCCAGAACTAAAGCAACGATACCTCCATCGCTCCAGCCAATAACATAAGCAGAATCTACGTGCATTTGCTGAAGTAACGCTGCAAAATCATCTGCCATCATTTCAAAACTTAATGAATCTCCTAAGTCAACCGATTTGCCATGAGCACGCCCATCTACTGCGATTACTTTATATTTCTGAGAAAAAAAAGGGATGATACTGCCCATATCTTTAATACTACCCCCATTACCGTGTATTAGTAATAAAGGTTTTCCGCTTCCATATTGTTCGGTGTACATATTAATCCCACGAATATTATAATATTTCCCTGCGACTTGGTTATTACCATATTTGATTTTAATCTGACAAAATGATGAATGTGCGATTATTAAAAAAACTAGGAATATTATTTTACGCATTATTTAGAAGATAAAATGAGTTGAAATATTTTGTTATAAAGTTTTACAATATGATGATTAATGAATGCTAAATTATTATTTCTCTTTCTTGTACAAAAATCTTAAACATCTACTAATCATTGATGGGATTACT
>CAIJZG010000321.1 GCA_903825065.1 uncultured Bacteroidota bacterium | reverse complement strand
TTGATCACATTTAATTCTGTAATTTTTAAATGATTATCGATCGAACCCATCCCGTAAAATCTGCCATCTTCTATCAATACACAATTATTTTTTTCTCTTATTAAATAAGTTTCCTTCTTTGATTTAATCCAATGAATAGCAGACATAACAGCCAAATTATATTCATCAGTATCAGGATACTCATCAACTTCAGATTGATCAAGAAAACAAAGAACAGGATGTAACTGAAAATCGCGTACTAATTTCCATAACATTCTATGTGCATCAGCGAGCATTGAAAAGCTTGCGATTGGTTGCGTATGTTTTACTTTTTTATCGATTGCCAAACGGAAATATCCCCTACTATCTTCAAAGTGATAAATTCCCCAAAGTTGTTCGTATCTTTTTTGACTTTTATTATGTATTGGCCATAACCGTTTAATCTCAACACTTTCTAAAAGTGAAGCAGCAAATTCTGTAGGACAAACCTGAAAACTTATCGAATAAATACCTTTAAGAAAATCTTGTCTCTTTTTACTTATATCTAATCCTGTAAAATGACTTATTACTCTTTTTTGTAAGCACTTTGCCTTGCCTACATAAATAACTTTCCCCTTTGCATCTTTAAAATAATATACACCGGGATCTTTAGGCAAATCTTTTACTTGTTGTTCAGGTAAATTAGGAGGAAGTATCTGCATCCTATTTTCTTTCTTTAGCATGTCTTTGATGACTTGCACTCCATCTTTTTCTTGAATCAACTGCATTACTTGCGCTGTTGCTAATGCGTCACCTCCTGCCCGATGTCTATCTTCAATTCTAATACCAAGTTCTCTTGTTAAATGCCCTAAGCCATATTTTCGAAAACCCGGAAAAACTTTTCTACTCATTCGAATAGTACAAAGTTTTGGCGTTTGTAAATGATATCCTGCCTGCTGCAAATGATATTTCACAAAGGAAAAATCAAAATTTACATTATGAGCTACAAAAATTCTGCCTTTCAATAACTCATTAATTTTTTCAGCAACAAGTTCAAAGGAAGGTGCTTTTGCAACCATCGCATCAGAAATCCCGGTCATGTTAGCTATAAATGGTGGAATCGGTTGATGAGGATTCACCAAAGTTGAATACTTTCCCTCAATTTCCTTGCCATCCATTAAAACAATGGCAATTTCTGTAATACCATGTTGTTCTGGAAATCCTCCTGTTGTTTCTATATCTACTACCGCAAAACGCATTTAGTCCTTACTATTAATGATTACAATTCTATTGTTACTGAAAAAATCCCCTTAAAAGGCTTTCTATGTTTAAAACTAAGAAAATTAGTTAATCGACTGTAATAAAATAATCCTTTCATCTACAAATAATGATGTGCAATGGAAGTAACATTTTATTTATTGGTACGTTAGCTATAATTAACATCTGTTAACCTATAACATTAAACCTAGTTGCTAATTTTGAATAGTCAATCAACTAATATGAAGGCCTTACTTTTCATTATTTGTATAGTTTGCTTAATGGGATGTAGAAATAATCGTAAAGATGCTATAGAAACCATTTGTAAAGGGGTGAAAAGTACTGAAAAGACCTGTAGATCTGCTGTTGGTATAAGTGGAAGAAGTACAGAATACATTCCAACTAAAGAGGAATTAATAAAAGAAAATGATAATCAAATAGATATTTCTACGATCGACCTCCTAAAAAATAGTATGGTTTGGTAAATTCTAAACCAAATTGACTTTCCCTTTTTAGCCACCCCCCTTTTCCTTACATTTGCACACTATTTAAATAGCTGCAAGCATGGAACTGAGTAAGAATTATATCCCTACAGACGTTGAAATAAAATGGTATAAACATTGGATAGAAAAGGGTTATTTCAATAGTAAACCTGATAATCGTGAACCTTATACGGTTGTGATTCCTCCTCCTAATGTTACTGGAGTATTACATATGGGTCATTGCCTTAACAATTCCATTCAGGATATTTTGGTTCGTAGAGCTAGAATGATGGGCAAAAATGCTTGCTGGGTTCCGGGTACAGATCATGCTTCTATCGCTACAGAGGCTAAAGTTGTAGCCATGCTTCGTGAAAGGGGAATTGCTAAATCATCTTTAAAAAGGGATGAGTTTCTTAGTTATGCCTGGGAATGGAAAGAGAAATATGGCGGGATTATTTTACAGCAATTACGCAAATTGGGTTGCAGTTTGGATTGGGATCGTACCTCTTTTACAATGGATCCAGACTATTATCAATCAGTTATTAAGGTCTTTAACGATCTATATGCAAAAGGACATATCTATCGAGGCAAGCGCATGATTAACTGGGATGTACGGGCTAAGACTGCTTTGAGTGATGAAGAGGTGATTTATAAAGAGGTTCAGAGTAAGTTATATTATATCCGATATAGAATTGATACAGGCTCAGAATCGCATCATGAATTTATAACAATTGCTACGGTAAGACCAGAAACCATAATGGGCGATACAGCTATCTGTGTAAATCCAAATGATGATCGTTTTAAACACTTACATGGTAAATTCGCTTTTGTTCCTTTAATAAACAGAAGAATACCGATTATACCAGATGAATATGTAGAAATAGATTTTGGAACAGGGGCTTTAAAAGTTACGCCTGCTCACGATATTAACGATTATCAATTAGGACAAAAATACCAACTCGAAATTATCGATACCATGAATGATGATGGTACGATGAGTGAAGCTGCACAAATATTTATTGGAGAAGATCGATTCGATGTTCGCAAAAAGATCATACCTGAATTAGAAGCTGCAGGTAATTTGGTTAAGATTGAAGATTATACTAATCAGGTAGGTTTTAGTGAAAGAACAGATGCAGTAGTTGAATCAAGATTGAGTTTACAATGGTGGGTTAGTATGAAAGCCATTTCAGAACCAGCTTTGAAAGCAGTGATGGATGATGAAATCAATTTTCATCCTGCAAAGTTCAAAAACCTTTATCGCCATTGGATGGAGAATATCAAAGACTGGTGTATTAGTCGCCAACTTTGGTGGGGACATCGGATTCCAGCTTATTATTTAGAAGACGGATCTTTTGTAGTTGCGCATTCACTGGAAGAAGCATTTGAAAAATTCAAAAGTCAAAATTCAAAAATTAAAATTGAAGATATTAAGCAAGATGAAGATTGCTTAGATACCTGGTTCTCCAGTTGGCTATGGCCTTTTGAAGTATTCAAAGGTTTATCGGATCCTGATAATGCAGAAGTCAACTATTATTATCCTACAAATACATTGGTTACTGCACCTGAAATCATTTTCTTCTGGGTAGCCAGGATGATTATGGCTGGATATGAATTCAGAGGAGAGAAACCTTTCAGCGATGTTTATTTTACAGGGATTGTAAGGGACAAGCAAGGAAGAAAAATGAGTAAGAGTTTAGGAAACTCGCCAGATTTACTTGGACTGATTGATCAATATGGTGCAGATGCAGTAAGGTTTGGCATCATGATTGCATCTCCTGCAGGTAATGATTTATTATTTGATGAATCTTCATTAGAACAAGGAAGAAATTTCAATAACAAATTGTGGAATGCTTTGAAGTTATTGAAAATGTGGGAGGCACGACAATCGGATCTTGGTACCGATTTGACAAATGATTTTGCAATTAACTGGTTTGAAAATAGGTTGAATACGGCCAAAGCAGAAGTAGAAGTATTGATGCAACAATTCCGTTTAAGTGAAGCATTGAAGATTATTTACAGTTTGGTTTGGGATGATTTTTGTAGTTGGTATTTAGAGTGGATCAAGCCTGGTTTTGAGCAACCCATGGATACTGCTGTTTACAAAAGAACAGTTCAATATTTTGAGGAATTAATGCAATTATTGCACCCATTTATTCCATTTATCACTGAAGAAATATATCACTTACTTAATGAACAAAAAGATGATCTCTGTGTAAAACAAAACCAGCCCATCAAATCTGTTAACGACGAAATTACAGCTGCTGGAGAATTATTAAAGAATGTAATATCAGCTTTAAGGGATGCGAGAAATAAGAATCAATTAAAGCCTAAAGAAACCATCAAACTACATATACAATCTGAAAACATTAGTAGTTATCAAGCGATCGAAAAAATATTGGCGAAGCAAGTAAACGCAGAGGAGACTAAGTTTACAACAGAACCTATTGCCAATAGCATTGTAGTTGCAATAGAAAAAGATAAATTCTTTATAGAGACAGAAAAAGTATTAGATGCAACAACACTAAGAGCTGAATTGTTGAAAGATTTAGAATATCAAACTAAATTTTTGCAAAGTGTTACTTCGAAATTATCCAACGAACGTTTTGTACAAAATGCAAAGCCTGAAGTAGTTGATTTTGAAAGAAAAAAACAAGCGGATGCAGTGGCCAGGATTAAGACGATTGAGGAAAGTTTAGGGAATCTTAATTAAAAATTCAAAATTAAAAATTCAAAAAAATACTTGATGAATTCATTTTTAAAGTCAATCAGTTTCTCAATACTTCTAGTTTCTAGTATCGTTTTTTGCAATCAACTTAATGCGCAGAATTGGGATATTAATTTGCTTAAACAAATCAATCCTTCGAACCCGAATAGCAGCACCTGGAAAAACATTTCTTCGACGTCTGAACCGATCTGTGTAGCTGCACCTATTGGCATGTTCGCAGTTTCATTGATCAACCACGATCAAAATCTAAAAAAGAATGCTATAAAACTAGCAGAATCAGTAGTTATCAGTGCTGCAATTACCGAAGTAATGAAAGTTGCGATTAATAGAGATCGTCCATTTGTGAAATATCCTTTGGATGTTTTTCCGAATCAAATAGATGAATTAGGAAAATCTATGCCCTCTGCCCATACTGCATTGGCTTTCACAACAGCCACATCCGTTTACCTTGCCTATCCCAAATGGTATGTAGCATTACCAGCTTTTACCTGGGCAACAGCTGTTGGCTATAGCAGAATGTATTTAGGTCAACACTACCCTTCTGATGTTTTAGTTGGTGCTATTGTAGGTGGCGGAAGTGCATGTCTTACCAATTGGTTGAACAAGAAATTTATTGATAAGAAAAAAGTGAAGATGGTCAAAACCCCTGACTAATGAACTAACATATGTGTTTGCTTTATGATACCCATTACGAATACACTTTGAACATGCCCGATATTTTCGGCCTGACTTAATTTATTCACGTGAAAATCGTAATACGCGTCCATGCTTTCTTCTACCACTTTTAGCATAAAATCGAATTCACCAGAAATATTATAACACTCAATAACTTCATTCATTTCCTGGATACTCTTGATAAATTTAGCTCCTGCATTTTTATTATGTTGTTTTAAAGAAACATAACAAATTACCATTAACCCCTTTTTCACTTTTGTATGATCCAATAATGTAGCATACTGTTTAATTACGCCCGACTCTTCCATCCGCTTAATTCTTTCATGTACCGGCGTTGTACTAAGATGCACATGCTCCGCAATTTCCTTCACCGTGGCTCTTGCATTTTGTTGTAATAATCGAAGTATGGATAAATCCTTTGCATCAAGGTCTAAATTCACAGTAGTAGATTCAGCTGTTTTTATCGATTTTGCCATTGTTTTATCCCTATTTATTCTACAAAATACATAAATAATATAATTATATCCTAAAAAAATAGAAGATAACTAGTATTCTATTCTAGAAAACTACATTTGCACTTCATAAAAAAATAACTATGTCAACTTTAACTTCATCTATCGATTTCAGTTTACCCTACAAAGTAGCTGACATCACATTGGCCGATTGGGGCCGCAAAGAAATCCGATTGGCCGAAGCTGAAATGCCAGGTCTTATGTCTTTACGTGCTGAATATGGTGCAAGTCAACCATTGAAAGATGCGCGTATTGCAGGTTGTTTGCACATGACTATCCAAACAGCTGTATTGATTGAAACTTTAGTGGCATTAGGTGCTGAAGTTAAATGGAGCTCTTGTAATATTTTCTCTACACAAGATCAGGCTGCTGCTGCCATTGCTGCTGCCGGTATTGGTGTATTTGCCTGGAAAGGACAGTCTCAGGAAGAAGCTGATTGGTGTATTGAGCAAACCTTATTCTTTGGCGGTGCTGATCGTCCATTGAATATGATTTTAGATGATGGTGGAGATTTAACTAATATGGTTTTTGATAAATATCCTGAGTTTGTACAACATATTAAAGGTTTATCAGAAGAAACAACAACTGGTGTTCACCGTTTATATGAGCGCATGGCAAAAGGTACTTTACCCATTCCTGCAATTAATGTAAACGACTCTGTTACTAAATCTAAATTCGATAACAAATATGGTTGTCAGGAATCATTAGTAGATGCTATTCGCAGAGCAACTGATGTAATGATGGCTGGCAAAATTGCAGTAGTGGGTGGATATGGTGATGTGGGTAAAGGTTCAGCTCTTTCATTAAAAGGTGCTGGTTGCAGAGTTATTGTAACTGAGATCGATCCTATCTGTGCTTTACAAGCTGCTATGGAAGGATTTGAAGTAAAGCCAATGGCTGAAGCTGTTAAAGAAGCTGATATCATTGTTACTGCATCAGGTTGTCGTGATTTGATCACAGAAAAACATTTCCGTTCCATGAAAGACAAAGCGATCGTTTGTAATATCGGTCACTTTGATATCGAGATTGATGTCGCATGGTTGAATACCAATTATGGTCATACAAAAGATACCATCAAACCTCAGGTTGATTTGTACACTATTGAAGGAAAAGATATCATCTTATTGGCTGAAGGCCGCCTTGTAAACTTAGGTTGTGCTACAGGTCACCCTTCATTTGTAATGAGTAATTCATTCTCTAATCAAACTTTGGCTCAGATAGAATTATGGAATAACCATAAAAACTATGAGAACAAAGTTTATGTGTTGCCAAAGCACTTAGATGAGAAAGTGGCAAGATTACACCTTTCTAAAGTGGGTGCAGTATTAGATGAATTGTCAGATGCACAAGCTGAATATTTAGGTATCCCTAAAGTTGGTCCGTTTAAGGCTGACTCATACAGATACTAGAATTAGAGAGAAGTGAAGATTTTGGGATGTTTTAGCTGTTGATTATATCCCGAACTAAAATAAATAACTCAAGGCAACAGTCTTGGGTTATTTATTTTTATGACCAAGAATAATTAGCCCTCCTCGCTTCTCACTTCTCACTCCTCACTTTTGTTATACACACCCTATGCATAAAAACAGCACTGTTTAGAACTTATTGGGCTTTACTTTTGATAAAATCAGTTGAATGAAAAAGAATATAATATTAGGAATTTTGGCGGCTGTTGTTTTGTTGGCTGCCTGTAAAAATAATGGAGCAGATAAAAAAGCAATCACGGATTCTATCAATACTGCCGCATTGAAACCTTTGCCAGGAAGTGCCATTAAACTGGATAGTTCAAAACGATATATTTATTTAACATGGGACGATTCTCCTCAGCCTCCAGGAACTGTAAACTGTAAATCAGTATTCCGTGATGCTGGAATAAAAGCAACTTTCTTTGGAGTGGGATTTAACAAAGTAGGTCCATGGAAGAAAAGAATAATAGATAGCATCAGAAATGATTATCCGCAATTCTTATTAGCAAACCATAGTTTTAGTCATGGCTTTAACGATAAGTATAGTAAATTCTATTCCCCAGCTATGACCGATAGCGCACTGAACGATTTTCTTAGAAATGAAAAGGATCTAAATATTCAGGTAAAGATTATTCGTTTACCCGGAAATAATACCTGGGCTTCCAATGGAGTAATTACAGGACAGAAAGCTGAAAATCCATTAATCGTTAAGCTCGATAAAATGGGTTATAAAATTGTTGGCTGGGATATAGAATGGGGCCAATTAGGTAAACAAAAAGCTCCTAAAGAATCTGCAGTTGAAATGGTAAAAAAAGTAACCCAAAAATTCGAAGAAGGCAGTACTAATCAATCAAATGCTATCGTAATTCTTTCACATGATAGATTATTTGAGAAAAAACAATTTGCAGATTCATTGGCTAAAGTCATTTCAATTCTGAAACAAGATAAAAGAAATGTGTTTGAAACAATTGATCACTATCCTACAATACAGCATAAATAGTTAGTATAAAAAAAACAAAAATGAGCAAACAAACGAGCGTTTGTTTGCTCATTTTGATTTTAAGGGATATAATTTAGCAATTATATCCCTTATCTTCGTCGCCGCTTAAATAAATTACAAACAAAAGTTTAATTAAACATTTAATACTCAGCATGAAATTGAACCCAACTAGGATTGAAGTAATGCAATTTTTAGCTCAGAAGATTGATGATATAGTCGAAGAGTTTTTAAAGAAAATTGACGATAATTGGCAGCCTTCAGATTTTTTACCTGAAAGTAATAAACCAGAATTTGCCTCTCAAATACATGAGATTCAAGCACAGTGTAAAGAATTGCCTTATGAATATATGGCTATTCTTGTTGGAGATATGATTACAGAAGAAGCACTTCCAACTTATGAAAGTTGGTTGATGGATGTAGATGGTATAAGTAAGAGCGAGCCTCAGGGTTGGAGTAAATGGATTCGCATGTGGACAGCCGAAGAAAATAGACATGGAGACCTATTGAATAAATATATTTATTTATCAGGAAGGGTTAATATGCGTCAAATGGAAATCAGTACGCAATATTTAATTGCTGACGGTATGGATATCGGAACTGCTACTGACCCGTATAAGAATTTTGTTTACACTTCATTTCAAGAATTAGCTACAAACGTTTCACATAGAAGAACAGCTACACTTGCAAAAAAATATGGCAATGAGCAGTTGTCTAAAATATGCGGAGTAATTGCATCTGATGAATTGCGTCATGCCAAAGCATATAAAAGTTTTGTAACAAAAATATTTGAAGTTGACCCAAGTGAAATGATGTTAGCATTTGAAGATATGATGCGCAAAAAAATTGTCATGCCAGCGCATTTCCTTCGTCAGCAAGGTGAAAAAATCAGTTCAAGCTGGTCGCACTTTAGTGATGCTGCCCAACGTATTGGTGTTTATACTAGTATGGATTATACCAATATCATGGAATCTTTAATCGAAGAATGGAAGATTGGTAATATCTGTGGATTAAATAGTGCTGCAGAAAAAGGTAGAGATTATTTGATGGCACTACCCGACAGATTTAGAAAAGTAGCCGAAAGATCAGGCATCAAAGCACCATTAGAATATCGTTTTAATTGGATCTATTAATAGAACCACACTTATAAAAAAGCCATTTTCAAATGGCTTTTTTAATGCCCTATTTAAAACAAAATACATGT
>CAIJZG010000320.1 GCA_903825065.1 uncultured Bacteroidota bacterium | reverse complement strand
TTAATTCTAATTCCTTTTGCATCGAACATTCCCATTATGCTACCTTTTAAATTATCTGCATCAACTGGTTCCATTGGCAAACTTAAATCGTAACCTGCAGCAGAAAAATAAACAGTAATTGTTTTTGCAGCTTCTTCAACATTGGTAATCTTAGAGATTTCGGTACCAGTTGAATCTTGAACAACACCAGTAAATTTTCCATCTTTTTTCTCTATCACAAATACCATCGTGACATCACCTTGTGGGGTACCGAAAATGGTTACTTTCCATTTGCCTGGAAAATATTCATCATTGGTTTGTGAATTAGCATTAAAACTTAGGCAAAGGCCTAAAACTAGGGTAAGAACAAAACTTAATTTTTTCATGTGATTATTTTATAAATTCAAATTATGACAATTCTACGAGATTTTTGTTTACAAAAAGCCTTTAACTTTTAACCAATTCTCAAAATCGGTAGCCCATTGGTCGGATGAGGTATTATGTTTCATAATTCCAAAACCATGCCCCCCTTTTTCATAGACATGCAATTCAGCCGATTGTTTCGCTGCATTCCATTCTTGATATAACTTGATGCTGTGTGGCATTAATCCTAATTGATCATCACTTGCAACTGCTACAAATATAGGTGTAGATTTAGTCGGCATAAGATTACCGACTACTGCATTTTTATATAGATAGATGGGGGCGATAAAATTGGGTTTCCATTCTTGAGGTGCGCTCAACATTACCGACATAGTTACTGTACCACCTGCAGAGAATCCCATGAAGCCAATTTTATTAGGATCAATCTTTAATTCCTTTGCATGACTGCGTACATATTTCATCGCTTCGATACCATCATTTTTTGCCATCTCTACCACAGGCGCATTAATAGAATCTAATTTTTTAAAATCGCCCATCAAAGTCATCAATTCCTTGAAAGGATTATCAGTTAGCATTTTTACTAAATGATATTTCAACACAAAAGCAGTAATGCCTCTGTTATTCAACCAATTCGCCACATTGATTCCTTCATTTTCTATAGAGATAATATGAAACGCCCCACCTGGTGCTACCACCATAGCAGTGCCATTTGCTTTTTCTTCAGGTGCAGGATACACTAAAATTTCAGGAACCACAATATTGTATAACAAGGCATTTCCTGGGGTATTGTCAGCTTTTTGTTCAGACCAATTCCATGTCTCAGAACCCGGTGCTTTTCCAGCATATAATTTTATGGAAGTTTGTGCAAAGCAAAATGAAATACTTACAATTGTCAATAAAAGAAAAACTGCTTTTTTCATATTTATTTTTATTAAAAAGAAATCTTTGATGCATAATATTTTAACTCAATGATATCTATAGGAATATTCTTTTCATTCCAGTAAGCATGAATAGCCAATGCAGCACCTAAGGCTGAGGCTTGAGGTATTGAAGCCGCATAGATTTCAATTTCAGGAAAGCTATCTGTTAAAAGTTGCATATAAATTTGATTCTTACTAAACCCCCCATCTACAAAAATTTTTCGAACAGGAGTTCCCCTTAATACTAAGTTGGTACTTGTTACCTGTTGTTGAACGATAGTTGCCATAAGCAGATGGTAAGCAGATTCATAAGTTTCCGTTTCTTGAGTTACTAATAGATTAGAATCAAAAGAAACAGTTGTATAATAATCATGAGGTTTATTAAATTGTGCTGCTAATTTTTTCACAGCTTCCTCATGCTCATATCCCGCAAATAATCTGGAAGCTTTCACAGTATTCCCTTTGAATGAAATATAACACAAACAATCTTTATTTAATTGATCATCTGTTAAATCAAAATGGTTAAAAGGATTTAAACTAATACACCAGGTTCCTGTTGATAATAAAATAAAGGGCTCTTTAAATGAAATCAAATAAGGAATCAAAGCCGCTGAACTATCATGAATTCCAACTCCCACTGGAATTGAATTATTTAAATGTCCCCCAATAGTATCGCATTGCTGAATGGGCGCTAGCTTAACATCTATTCCTTCTTCACTCACCCAATCGTGATAATCTTTTTTATTAAAATCCCACAACTGCGTATGACAACCAATACTGGTATCATCACTATAACAATTACCCGTTAATAAATAACTTAGGAATTGTGGCAAGTGCAAAGCCGTTTCAATATTCTGATACTTACCAGGAAACTGATGTTTGATCCGGTATAATTGCATACCCGAATTCAAATTGCCTAATACCGGAGAAGCAGTTTCTTTCGAGATCTTTTGTTCGCCTCCATAATCGAGATAGAATTTTTTGCTTAACTCTTTTGGAAAGGGTTTCAAATAATTATACAAAGGAAGAATCGTTTTACCATTCTTATCTACATACACAAAGCTCGCACCATAGGCTGAAAAATTAATTGCCTTGATGGAAAATTGATTGTCAGATAAAAGCGATTCAATGGAACTTTGAACCCAACTTGATAATGCTTCTATATTTTCACAGGGAAATCCATCTTCATCTGTAATTTCTTCCAATTGAGTAGCTCTTTCCCATACTAATTTATAATGCTCATCAAATAAGAGCAGTTTCTTATTGGTCTTCCCAATATCAAAAATAGCTATGACAGAAATAGCTTTCATTACAATCCGGTTGCGATAGTTGAAGAACCTCTTTGTGTAATCAACTGCTCTCTGATTTTTTGAGTTCTGAAAAATCCAATGGGATCTAATGAACCACCTGATCTTAATCTTGCTTCGGCAACAATGGCACGTACATCTGTTCTAAAAGTATTTTGTAAAATTTCCTGTGCCACTACCACATCATTTGATTCCTGTGCCTCTGTGATTTTTTTTCGATCAACTAATAATGCATGCGTATAAGAAAGCATGATGGCTTCCACAGACTGTAACAGATCTTCTAAAGGATCTTTTACATTATGACTCGCATCAATCATCCAACCCAGGTCATTCGCATGATCCATCCTCCTGGCATCCATCCCATCTACCAATTCATTAAAGATCAAAAATAATTGATAGGGCTTCATGGCACCTACGGTTAAATCATCATCACCATATTTACTATCATTAAAGTGAAAGCCCGCAAGTTTTCCCTCCATTAATAAAAGCGCTACAATTTGTTCGATATTGGCATTTGGCAAGTGATGCCCAAGATCTACCAGTGTTTTTGCTTTGGGTCCGAGCTTATTGGCAAACAATAATGATTGTCCCCAATCGCCCACCGTCATGGAATAAAAATTGGGTTCTGAACATTTGTATTCGATAAATACTTTCCAATCTTCAGGTAGTGCCGCATAAATTTCTTCCAGACTTTCCAATGTATTCTGAAATGCTTTTCTAAAATTCAACTGACCAGGAAAACAACTGCCATCACTTAACCAAACCGTGAGTGCTTTTGAGCCTAGTTCCACTCCATGCTTGATCACTTCTATATTGTGTTGAATCGCCTGCTTGCGAACTGCTTTATTGGTATGTTGTAAGGATCCGAATTTATAACTTAAGGATTGATCTTTCTGATCTTGAAAAGTATTGGAATTAACCGCATCGAATTTTAAATCGAAACTGGCAGCTAAACTTTTGATCTGCTGATAATTTTCTGGGATGTCCCAGGGGATATGCAATGAAATGGCTCCACTTGATTGATTTAATGCATGCAACAAACCCACGTCTTCCATTTTCTGTTCTAAGCTGGCTGGCTCACCACCTCCAGGGAAACGCCCAAACCTTGTTCCGCCGGTACCTAAAGCCCAACTTGGGATTGCCACATTAAATGCAACAAGCTTTTTAATAATTGATTCTACATCAGAAATACTTTCTGCAGCAAAATCAAATCTTCTTTTATGTGAAGATAACAGTGTGTGATTATGTTCGGCAATGCTATTCTTTTCTATACGCATAACAATCGTTTTATTCTTTCTAAACTAGTTCTAAATCATGGCAAATAAAAAACCTCCTTTAAAGGTATCCTAACTGGTGAATGATCTGAATTAGTTTCCATGATATCGCCCATATATAGCCACCATTGCTGCATCACCGGGTATGATGGCAACTCATCCAGTTTTACTGGATATACTATTTTCAAAAATCCGAAAAGGTTTCCAGTTTCTTCTTCCAAAAAAATCGAATATTCACTGATTCCAGAATTCTTTAAAAGGGCTTGTAATTCAGGCCAGATTTCATCGTGCCTTTTTTGGTATTCAGCTTCAAAACCTTTGATGAGTTTCATTTTAAATGCCACTCTCTGAAAACTATTTTCCATGAACTATTCATTTTAACTATCTCAAAAATCCAGCTGCCACACCCCCATCTACATTGATGCTATTCCCAGTTGATTTATTTAGCAATCCACCCACTAAAGCATAACATGCATTGGCTATATCAACGGGTAGTATGGTTTCTCCCAACAACGTTCTTTTTGCATAATAAGCTGGTAATTCTTCCACAGTAATACCATAAGCTTTTGCTCTACCCTCTGCCCAACCACCAGCCCAGATATTACTATCCGAAATCACAGCATCAGGATTTACAGTATTTACACGAATTCTATCTGGACCTAATTCTGCAGCTAATAATCTGGTTAAGTGGGCCTGTGCCGCTTTTGCAGAACCATAACCAGCGTTATTCGGACCAGCTACTATAGAATTCTTAGAAACAATATTTACAATATCCCCACCGAATCCTTGCTTGCGCATGAGTTCTACTGCTTTTTTAGAAACGATAAATTGTCCTCTTACTAAAATATCATACAACCTATCCCACTCTTCCACACTATGATCTGCAATGGCTTTTGAGATACTGATACCAGCATTGTTAACGATTAGATCCACACCACCAAATGCCAAAGCCGTTTCTTTTAATGCAGTTTCTATGGTATGTTCATCAGTTACATTTAATAATGTTGCAGCCACCACATCATTTCCAAATAATTTTTTAAACTCTGCAACAGCCCCATCCAATCTTTCCTGATTGATATCATTCAAGATGACACAAGCACCTTCTTCCGCAAATTTCTTGGCAATGGCTTTTCCTATTCCACCAGCACTTCCCGTAACTAAAGCAATCCGGCCGCTCAAAGATTTAGGCTTTGGCATGCGTTGTAATTTGGCTTCTTCCAATAACCAGTATTCGATATTGAAAGCTTCCTGATGCGGTAATGAAATATAAGCAGAAATCGCTTCAGCACCACGCATTACATTGATGGCATTGGTATAAAACTCTGCTGCCACACGAGCAGTTTGTTTGTCTTTTGCAAAACTAAACATACCTATACCAGGATATAGAATAATCACTGGATTGGCATCGCGAATGGCTGGACTATTATCGTGTTTGCAAGTATTGTAATAATCGGCATACATTTTACGGTAAGCTTCAAATAAAGGAGCAATTTTTTCTTGAATTGCTTTCACATCTTCCATTGACTCGTCAGGTGATAAATTTAAAACGAGTGGTGAAATTTTGGTACGCAGAAAATGATCAGGACAACTGGTTCCCATTGGTGCTAATCGATCAAGATCGTTTGAATTAATGAATTGTAACACACGATCATCATCTGTAAAATGACCGATCATTTTTGCTTTAGAAGAACAGCATCCACGTAGTATGGGAGCCAATGCGGCAGCCTTATCATGCCTTGCAGATTTTTCAAGTGACCCTAATTTAGTACCACCAAACACCGGGCCTTTTTTCCCGTAATTATCTTCCAAAAATTGCGCACAAATTTCAATCACTTCCAAAGTGTTGATATAGCTTTCATAAGCAGTATTACCCCAGGTAAATAATCCATGAGATCCTAACATAATTCCACGTATACCCGGGTTTTCATCTAAACAGGCTTTGAGTTGTAAACCAAGATCAAATCCCGGTTTCTGCCAATCTACCCAGCCAATAGTTCCTTTAAATAAATCCATTGTGATTTGTTTGCCATCTTTTGCAGCAGCAATGGCAATGGCTGCATCGGGATGCAAATGATCGATATGTTTAAAGGGCAGGAATCCATGCAATGGTGTATCAATAGATGGCGCTTTTGAAGCCAGTTCATAAATACAGTGATTGAACAATTCTACCATTTCATCTTCATAATCTAATCCACGATACACATTTCTTAAACTTCTTAACCGATCTACGTATAATGCAGCTAAACCATTTCTTTTCATAGTTCCAAGATCACCACCGCTGCCTTTTACCCACATCACTTCTACCAGTTCACCAGTTAATGGATCCTTCGCCATTGCCTTACAAGAAGTATTACCACCACCATAATTGGTTAATCTCAAATCAGCTCCTAATAAATTAGAACGATACACTAATAATGCTACTTCATCACCTGCCAATTTAGCTGCAGTTGCATCTTCCCATAAATAACTCACGTGTTTAAAATCCGATTGATTGCTCGACATCTTTTTTATTTAAAATATTATTGCTTTAATGAATTACCATATCCCACGATTAATACTGATACTACAATAGTTAGAATACCAATAATAATAGTTGTTGCTGTTTTTTTATTTACACCCTTCCATTCTTTCAAAACGAGCCCCCATAAATTAGCCGTCAAAATGATGAATGCCATATGCAGAATCCAGGAACTTGGTCCATTACCTAATTTACTTTCGCCCATGCCATAAAAAAAGAATTGCAGAAACCAGGTAGTGCCTGCTAATGCAGAGAAAATATAATTGGATAATAAAGGCGTTTGTATATTGGTATAATCGCCGAATGTTTTATTTCGCGCATTCAAAATCATGCACCAGATAAAATTGGTGCTTAATCCACCCCAAAGCAATACCACATAAATCACATTATTCTGGTACAAGAAATTACCCTGATTCGGGTTCGCAGCTTTCCATATTTCGTTAGCGAGATCTGCCATCGGCTTTCCCGCTTCTAATCCAAAATTAAAACAGGCACTTAATACACCAGACACAATTGATACAAACATGCCCAAAGCAAATTTGTATTCCGTTTTAAGTTCCATACCATGAGGATCAGATGCTTTTGCATCAGTCAACTCTTTTTCTTTCATCACCCCAGCTTTACCAGAAATAATAATCCCGATAATACACACTAATAATCCGCCAAGAACCGTAATTCCCCAATGGCTATTTGCAATGGCACTGAAACTATCTTTACCAACTTGCGGAAATAAATTATAATAGATAGAAGGAATGATGGCACCAAATACCATACATAATCCTAGTATGATACTGCTGCCCAATGAAACACCTAAATAACGAACGCCTAGTCCATAAGTTAACCCACCAATGCCCCAAAGCACTCCAAATAAATAAGTGATACCAAGGGTACTAGAACCTGCACCTTTAATGATGTCTAGAAAACCAGGAATAGTTAACCAGGCAGCAATTGGTGGCACAATTAACCAGGAGAATAGTCCGCCCACAATCCAGAAACTTTCCCAGTTCCAGCCTTTTACTTTTTTATATGGCATGTAGAAACTTCCAGATGCGAAACCTCCTACAAAATGAAAAATAACTCCGAGTAATGCATTCATGTATGGCAATTGAAGGTTAAAAGTATAGGTTAAATTTAAGGCATGTATCCTGTGCCATCCTGTTCTATTTTAAAAAATTTAATTTCTATCTTTAACCACTAACGATTAGAATGGCTTCAGAGAACATATATAGCATTATTAATATAGACGAGCATTCTATAACTGCCAAATATCTCCAGCTAACCAATGCAATTGTACATGCAATTGAGCAGGGAAAACTAGAGAAAGACTTTTTATTACCCTCTATTAATGAAATGAGCTTTGAGCTTGACATCTCCCGTGATACTGTTGAAAAAGCCTATCGTAAATTAAAATCTTTAGCTGTTGTAAATTCTATTCCTGGGAGAGGCTATTTCATATCAAAAACTGACTTTAAGCAGTCAATCAAAGTCTTTCTAATTTTCAATAAACTAAGTGCCCATAAAAAAATCATCTATGATAGTATTGTAAGGGTATTGGGTGAGAAAGCTGCCATTGATTTTTACATTTATAATAATGACTTCAACCTTTTCAAAAAATTAATTCAAAACAGAAAAGAAGATTATACCCACTATGTGATCATCCCACATTTTGTAGAAGGTAGTGATCAAGCAAATGAAATTATTAATGAGATCAATGGAGGGCAATTAATTCTTTTAGACAAATTAATACCAGGAATTCTTAGGAGTTATTCTGCTGTGTATGAAAATTTTGAACAAGATATTTTTAATGCGTTAAAGGAAGCACTGCCAAGGCTTCAAAAATACCAACGATTAAAAATTGTATTTCCTGCTTATAATTATTTCCCTGATGAGATTCTGAAAGGGTTTCATGCATTTTGTCATGAATTCGCATTTGAGTATAAAGTTATTTATGATATAGTCTCAGAATCTATCGTAGAAGGAGATGTATTTATCAATTTAGTGGAAGATGACCTAGTGGTATTATTAGGAAAAGTACAACATTCAAAATATGAAGTGGGTAAGCATATAGGAATTATCTCATACAATGAAACCCCATGGAAAGAATTTATTTTAAATGGAATTACTACCATTTCAACCGACTTTAAGAAAATGGGCGAATTAACAGCGCAAATGATCTTAAATCATGAAAAAAAACATATAGAAGTTCCGTTTAGTGTAACACTCCGAAAATCTTTATAGACTATTTGGCTTGGTAACTTGGCGATGGTCTATAAAAATGATATATTAGTGTCCCTGTTTTAAAACGATTGCAACTATATGTTATTATTAGGAATAGATATTGGCACTTCCTCCATTAAAGTGGCAGTGGTAGATGCCTCTACACAAAAAACGATTTGTACTGTTCAGTATCCAGAAACAGAAACACCCATTATTGCTTTGCAAAAAGGTTGGGCCGAACAATCTCCAACCGATTGGTGGAATCATACCAAATTAGCTATTCAAAAAGCAAATGCTCAAAAAAAATACCACCCAAAAGATATTAGTGCAATAGGTATTGCTTATCAAATGCATGGATTGGTTTGTGTAGATAAAGATCAAAACCTTTTATATAATAGCATTATCTGGTGCGATAGCAGAGCCATTTCTATTGGTAATGATGCTTTTAATAAACTAGGATCAGATTATTGCTTATCGCACTTATTAAACTCTCCCGGAAATTTTACCGCTTCAAAACTGGCATGGTTAAAAGCAAATGAATCAGCAGTTTATAAAAAGATCGACAAGATCATGTTGCCCGGTGATTATATCGCAATGCAATTTTCTGGCAAGTCAACCACCAGTATTTCTTCTTTGAGTGAAGGCATGTTCTGGGATTTTAAAACTAATAGCCTTTCTGAGGAATTATTTCAATATTATGGCTTTGAAAAAAGTCTGATCCCTGAAATCAAAGATGTATTTACCAATCATGGTGAACTAAGTAATCATATTGCTGCCGAACTTTCATTGAAAGCTGGGATACCCGTTACTTATAAAGCAGGTGACCAACCCAATAATGCACTTTCCTTAAATGTATTTGAACCTGGTGAAGTGGCTGCAACAGCAGGTACATCCGGGGTGATTTATGGCGTGAGTGATCAATTAAAATATGATCCACTTTCAAGAGTAAATAGTTTTGCACATGTAAATCATTCTGACCATTTAAATCGAATTGGAATTTTATTATGCATCAATGGAACTGGAATTTTAAATAGTTGGGTGAAGAAAATTGCTGGCAAGGACCAATCTTATAATGAAATCAATGAGGCTGCAGCTACCATCAGTGCTGGATCAAATGGATTGAAGATGCTGCCATTTGGAAATGGTGCTGAGCGAATGCTGGAAAACAAAACAGTGAATGCGCACATCAACAATATTGATTTAAATATGCATAGTGCTGCACATATTTTTAGAGCAGCTCAGGAAAGTATTGCATTTGCATTTAGATATGGTTTAGATATTTTAAAAGAAAATGGAACTACTCCAAAAGTCATTCGCGCTGGAAAAGCAAATATGTTTCAAAGCACAGTTTTCCAACAAGCATTTGTGGATGTTACCAATGTGCCAGTTGAATTGTATCAGACTGATGGAAGTGTTGGTGCAGCCATTGGAGCTGGAATTGGCTTGGGCGTTTATGCATCATCAAAAGAAGCATTTAGTATCAATGAACCATTAGAAACTATTGAACCAAAAAATGCAAGTACTTATGATGGATTATATTTGGAATGGAAATCTTATTTAATTAAACAAATGGAACAATAAATTTTTTATCAAACATTAAATTAGAATTATGTCAGTCGTTACAGGATCTACTAGTTATTTTCCAAACATTGGAAAAATAAAATTTGAAGGACAGGGTACAGATAACCCACTCGCATATGCATGGTATGATGAAAACAGAGTTGTGGCCGGGAAAACGATGAAAGAGTGGCTGAGATTTGCAGTGGCTTATTGGCATAGTTTTGTGGGTAATGGAGGAGATCCCTTCGGTGAGCCCACACATATCTATCCTTGGAATGCCAATGCTGATGCAGTTTCTAGAGCAAAAGACAAAGCTGATGCAGCATTTGAATTTATTACCAAATTAGGTTTACCCTATTATTGCTTTCATGATGTAGATGTGGTGGATTATACCAATGATGTAGTAGACAATGAAAAAAGATTGGCAGCAGTTACTGCTTATTTAAAAGAAAAGCAGGATGCTAGTGGCGTTAAATTGTTATGGGGTACGGCTAATTTATTTTCTAATCGCAGATACATGAATGGGGCTTCTACCAATCCAGATTTTAATGTTCTTGCACATGGTGGTGCTCAAGTAAAAGCTGCATTAGATGCTACTATTGCATTGGGTGGTGAGAACTATGTATTCTGGGGTGGACGTGAAGGATATATGAGTTTGCTGAATACAAATATGAGAAAAGAGAAAGAACATTTGGCTCGTTTCTTACATACTGCAAAAGACTATGCACGCAAGCAAGGATTTAAAGGAACATTCTTTATTGAACCGAAACCTTGTGAGCCAAGTAAACATCAATACGACTATGATGTAGAAACGGTAATTGGTTTTTTACGCCAGTATGATCTATTAAATGATTTTAAATTGAATATTGAAGTAAACCACGCAACATTAGCTGGTCATACTTTCCAACATGAATTACAAGTAGCAGTTGATGCTGGTTTATTAGGAAGTATGGATGCGAATAGAGGCGATTATCAAAATGGATGGGATACGGATCAGTTTCCTACCAATATCAATGAAATAGTAGAAGCGATGTTAATCATTGTGGAAGCTGGTGGTTTTGCAGGTGGTGGAATTAATTTCGATGCGAAGCGTAGAAGAAATTCAACTGACTCAGCAGATTTATTCCATGCACATATTGGTGGCATTGATACTTTTGCAAGAGCCTTAGTTGTTGCAGATAATATCTTACAAAAATCTGAGTACAAAAAATTAAGAGCCGATCGTTATGCTTCTTATAATGATGGTAACGGAAAAGCTTTTGAAGAAGGAAAATTATGTCTTGAGGATCTTAGAAATCTAGCAGTAGCTTGCGGAGAGCCAGCTGTTGTAAGTGGTAAGCAAGAATATCTGGAGAATTTGATAAATAGATATATTTAATAAAACAAACCTATTGGCACCCCTCCTGCCGCTTGCGGATAGGAGGGGAAAGTCGAGCGGCTTAGCGATGACTGGGGTGGTTTGTCTTAAAAACAAACATGGATGATTGTCCAAATGAAAACCTCCCCGCCGTATGCCGCATTCGCGTCATCGGCTGCCCCTCCTATTCGCAAGCGAACAGGAGAGGTACTTATTTTTTTTTATATTAACTTACAAGTTTTCACTCCTCACTCCTCACTCCTCACTCCTCACTTCTCACTCCTCACTTCTCACTTCTCACTTTTTACTTTTTACTTTTTACTTTCTCCTCCACCTTCATCACCCTCATATTTCTAAATCTAACCACATCTCCATGTCCTAAGAAACCTATATGGCCAGAAGGTCTTAATAAGCCTGGATGTTCTTTATGATCAATAGTTCCATTCTTGGATGCTTCTCTAATGTCTCCTTCTAAAATTACAGTTCCATTTAAAGTAACTTTTATTTTATCTCCTTTGATATTGATCTCTTCTTTATTCCACTCACCTGTTGGTAATAAATAACCACGCTTAGCAGGTATTACACCATATACAGATCCATGGTATTGATATTCGTGTAAGTCTTTATACATCGGATGTTCACTATCCAATACTTGAATTTCCATACCCACATAAGCAGCATCTCCTTCTAAAGGTGCACGAATACCAATTCCATTATTTGCGCCGGGCGTTAATTGAAATTCGAAACGGTATACAAAATCTGAGTACTCTTCTTTAGTATATAAATTTCCACCACCTTGTGCTTCAGGGTTTACTTCTACCACACCATCTTTAACTATATAGCCAGTTGTATTTCCTGTCCATTGATCCAAATTTGTACCATCAAAAAGAGATATAAAGCCTTGCTTTTTTTCTTCTTCAGAAATAGTAACGGGCTCTGCAGTTGGCAATTCTCTCAAGTAAATATTTCTATACGCAACATAAGTGCCATGCGCTTGCAATTCAATTTGCTCTTTTGGAAAAATAGGTATGTTTTTGTCCCAATAGTTTTCTAAAGTGATATTGTCAGTTACTAAAATGCCATTAAAGTAAACTGTTACTTTCTCACCTTTCATGATAATATGAAAAGTATTCCACTGACCAATTTTATTATCAGCCACTACTAATGGTTTACTTACATTCTTCTGATTATTATATAAACCACCAGAACCTACTTGGGCTCCTACTTCTCTTCTACTGGTATCCCAAATTTGAACTTGTGGTGTACCTCTTAAATAAATTCCCGCATCACCCTCAGCGGTAATTTTCCAATCCACATACATTTCAAAATCAGCATACTTTTTATCAGTTGCCAAATTATCTCCATGTCCTGTGAAAATAAGTAACCCATTCTTTACGATCCAGTCGCCCTTAGTTTTTTCATTGGCTTTTGCTTGTTCTATTTTCAACAAAGAGTCGCCCATTTTTGCTCTGCTGATTGGATTACCCACCAGGGCTTTCCAACCACTAAGATCTGTGCCATTAAACAAATTATTAAACCCATAATCGTAAGGCATTTTTTTCAACAGCTTAACTAAACCATTTACCATTAAAGCACTGTCTTCTCCTTTAATCAAGGGCAATGCTTTTTCTAAAGCTTCTCTAACTACAGGACCTTTGATGGACTCATCTGTTAATGCCAATCGAGCAACCACAATTGCTGCATCTTTATTACTAACAGGATCATTTAAGTATTTACTTGCTAACATAAATGATGCTATTCCAGGAACTCTTGAAACCCTGTTCAAGAATTGTTTGATGGTCAATGGATTTACTTTTGCTTCTAATAAATCTTGAGCTAATAAGAGTTGTTGCGTTGGATTTTGCTTAGACGCATAAAATGGATCTGCTGGTTGCTTCAAATCTGGATGTGGTAAGCCCGACAAATATTGAGATACCGTACTTTGATCTGTTAATTGATTCAGTTCTGTTTGAATATAGGTTTTAGCATATGCTGTTTTAACTTGTTTGAGTCCTTTCGACAAGTTTAAGTTAGCTGCTTGTTTTTGATCAGATGATAAGGAAGCTGCATTTACAAAAGCATGCAAAGCATAGGTTGCTTTTAACTTCAAGGAATCATCATCAAGCATTTGGTATAATGATTTCCAATCCGATTTATCCCAGGTTTTCATCACGGCAAGAGCTGCATCAACTTCTTTGGGGTGTTGAAATGGGAAAGGCTGAATGGTTTCAGTTACTTTGGTCATCGATTTTTGTGCAGACAATTGCAAAACAAAAAACGATATGATCCATAATACGCTGCAAATTTTTTTCATACTATCAGTTTAATCTAATTGCATTAATTTTTTGAATGATTTTAAATGTGCCATGGTCCACGCATCGGTGGATTAATCATATAATTTGCTTCCACATCATCGATGAATTCCTGACGATCCGGATCGAACCTCAGAGAACGGCCAAGTTGTAAAGCGGTCTTTCCCATATTAATAATGGTACATGACCTGAATCCATTTTTCTCATTCAAAGCAAATGGTGTTCTGTATTTTACTGAGTCTAAGAAATTAGTAACCTGAGGAGCAGGATCTGGCATCATGGCTAATTTCTCTTTAAGATTTGGAATGGTTGATTTAAACCCAGCAAACAATTTTCCATTAGGCCCTTCGATATAGGCAGCATTTGGATCTTTTGCTTCCCCGTCTAAAATTATTTTGCATCCATCAGCATAAGTGAAAGTCAATTTTCGGAAAGTACCGCAAGCATCAGGATGTTGTTGTTCCGCATCTACTTCCACCAAAATCGGACTAGTATCATCCTTACCCAAAAAGTATTGAATTGGATCGATATAGTGTTGACCCATATCGCCTAGTCCACCTCCATCATAATCCCAATATCCTCTAAATGTTTGGTGAACTCTGTGTGCATTATATGGTTTGAAAGGAGCTGGTCCTAACCATCGATCATAATCGAGTTCCGCAGGAACAGGTTGCGTTTCTAATTTTGTTTTTCCTACCCAATAAAATTTCCAATCAAAACCGGTGGTTTTACTAACTGTTACAGTTAAAGGCCAACCTAATAATCCAGATTCAACCAATTTTTTAATAGGTCGAACAGTCGTGTTCATGCCATAAAAATTATCTTCAAAACGGAACCAAGTATTTAAGCGAAACATTTTTTGATAGTGCGTAATGGCTTCCACCACTGCTTTCCCTTCGCCGATGGTTCTAGTCATTGGTTTTTCACACCAAATATCTTTTCCTGCTTTTGCAGCATCAATGGCCATGATCGCATGCCAATGGGGAGGAGTAGCAATATGTACAATATCTACTTCAGGCAGTGCGATTAATTCGCGGTGATCATGAAAAGTCTTAACTCCACCACCAATTGTATTAGCTACTTCCGTTAAATGATTTTTATCAACATCACATATAGCCACCACTCTAGTGCCAGCATAAGGTATATGGCCTCTGCCCATCCCACCTACACCAATAATCCCTTTTGTTAGTTGATCACTTGGAGCGAGAAAGCCCCTTCCAAGTACATGTCTTGGCACAATGGTAAATCCAGCCAATACAGTTGCCGAGTTCCGAAGAAATCGGCGACGACTATTTGTTTTAGCATCTTTCATATCTGCAATTTGTTAGGGAAGTAAGTTAATATAAAAACTGCTTCCTAAACATAATTGTTCAAATAAAATTCGACTTCTTTATTGAGAAAAAATAAAGCTATTCAACCACATCCCATTCCATTACTTCATCGTGCTCAATGAGTTTCTTTTTCTTTTCTTTAAACATCACAAGTAATGGTATTAATAAAAGGAAGAAGAAACCCAGGTAAACAAATAAGTCTTTATAGGTAAGGAAGGTTGCCTGAGCATAGATGCTTCTAGAAATAATGCCATAAGCACCTTTAGTAGCCGATGCGATGTCGTAGCCTTTACTAACAAATGCCCCGGAAAGCATTTTCACACGATCTAAAGTTTCGGGTTGAATGGCATTAATATTATCGTTTAATGCCGAATAATGTCGATAAGTATCTGTACTGATATAGGTAGTAATTACCGCAATTCCGATACTGCCTCCTAATTGTCGCACCATATTACTAAGTGCCGTTCCCTGCGGTATTTCAGACCCTTTTAAATTCGCTAATGAAATAGTAGTGAGAGGAATAAAAATTAACCCCATCGCTAAGCCTCGAATAATCAAAGGCCAGAAGAAATCTTCTTCGCCAATTTGAGTATTCAGTAGCGACATCCCATAGCTGAAAATAAAAAATAAAATAAGACCCATACCCGCATAGATGGCTGGATGAATATATTTTTTCTTAAGCAGGGTACCCACTACAGGCATCATGATAGCTGTGGCAATACTTCCCGGCAGCATAATCAAACCCGTTTGCATGGCAGTAAATCCTAATAAGCCCTGACAAAAAATAGGGATCACCAATGTTGTTCCATATAGTCCAAATCCGAGCACGAAATTAAATACAGTACCCGTTGTAAAAGAGCGATTATTAAATAGGCGAAGATTTACTATGGGGTTTGTTTTTTTAAATTCACGCACAACAAAAATCACCCCGGCAACTACTGCAATAATGGCCAAAATAGTAATATATCTGGCTTCAAACCAATCTTCACTTTGTCCTTTTTCTAACACAATTTGTAAAGAACCAATTGCAGAGATTAGCATAACTAGGGCTAACCAATCCATCTTGGGTGCGACGACTTTATGCCGCGACTCTTGTACGTACATTAGTGTTAATACAGTAGCTAAGATTCCGAAAGGCACATTGATATAAAATATCCATTGCCAGTTCATATTATCAGTAATATAACCGCCAAGAGTTGGACCTAATGCCGGTCCAATAATTACGCCTAAACCGTAAATCGCATTTGCCAAACCAATCTCTTCTTTTGGAAATGTTTCAATTAAAATTGCTTGTGCAGTTGACAATAATCCTCCCCCTCCAATTCCCTGAATTATTCTAAAAAAAACGAGTTCCCAAACATTAGTAGACATTCCACAAAGCACCGATGCGATAGTAAAAAGCACAATGGATCCGGCAAAATAATATTTCCGCCCAAACTTGCTACTCATCCATCCGGAGAGTGTAATCATAATTACATTCGACACTGCGTAGCCCGTGATTACCCATCCGATTTCTTCAAATGTAGCTCCCAGATTTCCCATCATTTGTGTGAGTGATACATTTACAATAGAAGTATCAATCAGTTGTAATAAAGCAGCCGAGATTACTGTAAATATGACGATAATTTTATCTGTTGAAAATTTTGCCATCGAATTATTTTAAATATTATGCTTTAATACCATCCCACATCAGATTGTATAAATCTTCCATAGAGGCCTTTGTAATTTTTTTTTCACTATACACACTATGCTTCACATATTCATTTATTCCACTTACCATAAAAATGAGCAACATAAATGTATCTAACTCTTTTAATTCTTTTTCCGCTTTACCCCTCTCCACTAATTTATACAGTGGCTGAATCATTTTTTTTGTCAAGTCCTTCGTTGTTTCAGTGATATATGGTGAATGATAACACTGATCCATAAAAACCGATTCTTTAAAATGATTCATTCGAAATTCCAGAAGGTTAAACCAAATTCTTTTTAAACCTACAGCGAAGGGCTGTGAAGATTCGTAATCTTTAAAGTAAATATCAACGGAAGATTTTCTGCACTGGGTAAACAACTCGTTGATCAGCTTTTCTTTACTTTCAAAATAAATGTAAAGTGTTCCTGTAGCAATTTTAGCGGCAACTGCAATTTCACTCATCGTAATACCAGCAAGCCCTTTTTGCTTCACTAAAATCAAGGTAGCCTGAAAAATCTGATCGATCTTATGTTCATCACGTGGTTTCACAAAGCAAATAAATGAATAAATATTCATTTATAAAATTAAAAACTACTTTTTATGCCCGAATTTTAACTTGTTTTAATTAAAAAGCATAACAGATTTTATTTATCTTACCCGCTAAATAAGTACACATGCATGAGTCTTTTCTTCAATCAAGTTTGGCATTTTTAAAGGATGGCTATCCCAATATTATCCTTAGAGCGATATCGGTATATCTTTTTATGATTTTTGCTATTCGTGTATTTGGTAAAAAAGAATTAGCCCAGTTATCTGTGATTGACTTAGTATTTATACTACTTATCAGTAATGCCGTTCAGAATGCCATGAT
>CAIJZG010000319.1 GCA_903825065.1 uncultured Bacteroidota bacterium | reverse complement strand
GTTTTAATTTTTAGAGATACTAATTTCTTGAAAAATGAAAAGCAGGTAGAAAAACAATTAAAACCCAATCTCAAAATCGAAGAATTAGGTAAAGAGTTACGCATCAAAGAATTGAAAGCTGATAAAGAGGAGGGAGCGATAATTAGTTTTAAGCAAGGGACTTATAACAAAGAAACGGGTGTGGCAAACTATACTGTCAGGGAATTACCACGTGCAATAGAAAAATTAACGAAGCTTCATAAGGCTTCCACTAAAGATCCTTTGTTCTATTTGAATATATTTTTTGGACTGTCATTGTTCTTTTTTGTAGTCTCTTCATTCTGGATGTTTTTGCCCAAATCAACTATTTTTAAGAAAGGACTTTATTTTACTTTAGCAGGTATTGTACTAACGATTGTTTTATTGATCATTTAAAATAATTTGCCTATTCTGCTTTAGTCATTGAAGAAATAATTACAATGATTATATTCGTCATAAATAATTAAAAATTTCAAACAATGGATGCTGCTATACAAGAAAGAGTAAACATTTGGGTAAATGGTAATTATGATCAGGCAACGAAAGATTCGATTAGCCAATTACAAACCAATAATCCGGATGAATTAGCGGATTCTTTTTATAGAAACCTGGAATTTGGAACTGGCGGTTTGAGAGGTATTATGGGCGTTGGTACAAATCGTATCAATAAATATACCATTGGGATGGCTACTCAAGGCTTTGCAAATTACCTCAAAAAAACTTATGGTGCTGCAGAAATTAAAGTAGCAATTGCACACGATAGCAGAAACAATAGTCGCTTCTTTGCCGAAACTACTGCGAACGTTTTTGCAGCTAATGGTATCAAAGTGTTTTTATTTGAAGCATTACGTCCAACTCCTGAATTGAGCTATGCCATTCGTCATCTAGGATGCAATGGTGGTGTGGTTTGTACGGCTTCTCATAATCCAAAAGAATATAATGGATATAAAGCCTATTGGAATGATGGTGGGCAGTTAGTTCCTCCGCATGATAAAAACGTGATTACAGAAGTGGAAGCTGTATCTGGCATTGATGAAGTGAAATGGAATGGTGGAGAATCTAATATTACCATTCTTGGTAAAGACATGGATACTGATTATATAAAAATGGTGAAGGGATTGAGTGTATATCCAGACATGATAGCACGTCAGCACGATCTTAAAATTGTGTATACTCCCATTCATGGTACTGGTATCACTTTAGTGCCAGCGGTATTACAATCATTTGGATTTACCAATATTACCATTGTAGAAGAACAAGCTACACCTGATGGAAATTTTCCAACTGTTGCTTATCCTAATCCTGAGGAAGCTGCAACAATGAGTATTGGATTGAAGCTTGCTAAGGATTTGGATGCAGATATTTTATTAGGTACCGACCCGGATGCAGATCGTGTAGCAATTGGCGTAAAAAATCATCATGGAGAGTGGGTGTTGATGAATGGAAATCAGACTGCAGTGTTAGCTTGTAACTATATGATGGAAGCCCGCAAGGCCAAAGGTATTGCACAGCCGAATGATATGGTGATCACTACCATTGTAACAACACAAATGATTAATGATTTAGCTGCTGGATACGGAGTGGCATGTTATAATGTGTTAACAGGATTTAAATGGATTGCAGAACTGATCAAAGCAAAAGCTGGTAAGGAAAATTATGTAATAGGAGGGGAAGAAAGCTTTGGTTTAATGATTGGAGATCAAGTACGTGATAAAGATGCGATAAGTGCGGTAGCGTTGATGTGCGAGATGGCAGCTTATGCAAAAGATCAAGGATTAACCCTGTTCGACAAAATGATTGAATTGTATCAACAGTATGGGTTCTATTATGAGAACCTGATTAGTATTACAAAGAAGGGAATGAATGGGCAGAAAGAAATTGCAGATATGATGGATGGATATCGTAAGAATCCACCATTATCCATTGATGGCTCTAAAGTTTTGCAATTACTGGATTATGAATTGTCGAAAGGAACGAATCCTGCAACAGGCGAAACCTGGCCGATTACCCTCCCAAAAAGTAATGTGTTGCAATTTATTACAGAAGATGGAAGTAAAATTTCTGCAAGACCTTCTGGTACAGAACCAAAAATCAAGTTCTATTTCAGTGTAAAAACCGAATTGCCGAGCAAAGCCGCCTTTGATGAAACCTTTGCAGTATTAGAAAATAAAATCAAAAGAATCATCGCAGATATGCACTTGCAATAAATGCAATTAAAATAACAATTGAGGAAAACTGCTGTGAAGAAATATTTCATGGCAGTTTTCTTTTCACATACTACCGAATCCTACTTACAGCATCTTTTCATGGCTTATATTCGTAGAGCTTATGAAACAATACGTGGATAGCTACCAACACAAGGGGCTTCGAAAAAGGTTAGTTGACTTACTTCGTACGAAAGGCATTACTGACGAACGAGTGCTGGATGCTATTAATGCAATACCCAGACATTTTTTTTTGGATTCTGCTTTTGATTTAAGAGCTTATGAAGACAAAGCTTTTCCAATTGAAGCTGATCAAACGATTTCTCAGCCATATACTGTTGCTTATCAAACACAATTATTACAAGTAAAAAAGTCTGAGAAGGTCTTAGAAATTGGAACAGGAAGTATTTATCAGTCGAGCGTTCTGGCAGAAATGGGAGCAAGGGTTTATACCATCGAGCGTCAAAAAAAATTATATGATGCACAAAAAGATTTTGTGTTTCGAAGTAAATATCCCAATATTAAATTCTTTTATGGGGATGGATTTGAAGGACTCACATCGTTTATGCCATTTGATAAAATTATCATTACAGCAGCAGCTCCATTTATTCCTCCTAAATTGATTGAACAATTAAAGCCTGGTGGAATGATGGTGATCCCATTGGATGAAGGGGAAGTTCAGCGCATGTTGCGCATTACAAAAAATACAGATGGTACTTTAAAAGAAGAATCATTTGAAGAGTTTTCTTTTGTGCCTATGCTAACCGGGAAAAACTCTTAATTAGACAAAATTCAAAAAAGGCCGCTTATTTTAAGCGGCCTTTTGTATTTAAATATTCAAACTTTTGCTTTTTGAATTTTGTTTTTTACTTTTTATTTATTGCTGCATCATATCCATTCCGCCACCACCATCGGCTTTGGTATTTTTTCTTTTAAACAATGTAGTGTCGAATTTCCCAAAACGGAAACTGAAATTCAATCGAAGTACTTGGGGGTCTCTTCTTCTAGAACTAATCTGATTAAAATAAAGACTTTCTGAGTATGTTTTAAATTCCTGCGTTTTGAAAATGTCGTTCATACTCAAACTTAATGATCCGGAATTTCCTTTTTTCCAGGTCCATTCTTTACGGATAGCTAAATCGAAGCCATATCTTGGAAAATTATAACCTTG
>CAIJZG010000318.1 GCA_903825065.1 uncultured Bacteroidota bacterium | reverse complement strand
GCGGTGAACGCAAATATCGGCGACAAACTAAAATTTCCACTTAACTATAATACACAATCAAATCTTGGCTTTGATAATCAAATAAAATTAGATTATAAAGGGAAAGATGATGAAGTAATTAAGAGTATTGAAGCAGGTAATATTTCTTATCAGTCGAAAGGGACACTTATTCCGAGTACTCAGAATTTATTTGGAATTAAAGCCCAACTTCAATTCGGTAAACTTTTTGTAACGGCCGCTATAGCCAATCAACGTTCTCAAAAACAATCTATCGGATTACAAGGTGGCGCATCTACTCAGAATTTTCAGAAAAGATTAGACGATTATGAAGAGAACCGTCACTTCTTAATGGCGCAATATTTTAAGAATACTTTCAATAAAACAATGTCGAATCTACCCGTTGTAAATACTAATGTGTTGATACAAAGAATTGAGGTATGGGTAACAAATCGCAATGGCGCCACTACAAATGCCAGAGATATTGTGGGTTTTATGGATTTGGGTGAGCCTAGTCCTTACAGTTCTGTGGTTCAATCTAATACCAGTAATCCACTTCCTTTTAATGGAGCTAATAATTTATATAGCTCAATAATAAATATTTCAGCTGCAAGAAATCCTGCAATGATTAATAGTTTATTGATTGCAAAAGGTTTGAGGCCTGTGGATGATTATGAAAAAACTTTTGCAAGAAAATTGGCTCCGAGCGAATATTATTTTAATCCGCAGGTAGGTTTTGTATCAGTTAATAGTCAATTACAACCGGATGATGTTTTAGCAGTTGCCTATCAGTATACATATAATGGTAAAGTTTTTCAGGTCGGAGAGTTTTCTCAGGATGTTGCATTAGATAGCAGCAAAGGGGTACAGAAAGTGCTCATGTTGAAATTGTTGAAAGCTACTTCACAAAGAATTCAGTTACCATTATGGGGATTGATGATGAAGAATGTGTATTCGCTTGATATGTTTGGTGGTATTCAAAGAGACGGGTTTAATTTAAATATATTGTATGAAGATCCTAGTGCGGGCATAAAAAGATATTTGCCCGAAACAGCTCCGGCAGTAAGTGGTCAACCACTTTTGAAAATTTTGAATTTGGATCGGTTGAATAGCAGAAATGATCCACAACCTGATGGGGTATTCGATTATGTGGAAGGGTTTACTATTTTGCCACAATTAGGTAGAGTAGTTTTTCCTGTATTGGAACCATTTGGTAGGGATTTGGAAAAGCTAGCTTTCACTGGTATGAGTGATGCTGTCAAGAAGAAATATATTTTTTATGCTTTGTACGATTCGATCAAAGCAATTGCACAGACTTATATGAATGTGAATCGATTCATGATGCAGGGTACTGTAAAAAGCACAGGTGGTTCAGAAATCGATCTGAATACTTTTAACGTACCTCCAGGATCTGTTTCAGTTACTGCAGGAGGCCAAATACTTCGTGAGGGATTAGATTATGTAGTTGATTATAATTTGGGAAGAGTGAAAATTTTGAATACGGCCATTCTAAGTTCCAATGTGCCGGTAAAAGTGGCATTTGAAAACAACGCAGGTTTCGGAATGCAGCAGAGAGGCTTTGCAGCATTGCGTTTAGATTATAAAGCCAGTAAGAAATTTAATATTGGTGCATCCGTCATGCGATTAGGAGAGCGGCCATTCTTTACAAAAGTTGGATATGGGGAAGATCCTATTAAAAACACCATGTATGGTTTTGATTTTAGTTATAAATCTGAATTGCCAGGCTTAACACGTTTTTTAAATAGACTACCTAATTATTCTACCAAAGCAAAATCATTTATCAATGCATTTGGTGAAGCTGCTTATTTAAAACCAGGCCATCCTCCTCAAATTGGTACTGGTGAACAAGGGTTAATTTATATAGATGATTTTGAATCCTCTAAAACTAGTATTGATCTGAGATTTCCATTCGTATCATGGGCAATGGCCTCCACACCTCAGGGTAATACCAATTTTCCAGAAGCCACGTTGATGGACTCTATCGACTATAACTTCAATCGTGCAAAATTGGCCTGGTATAATATTGAACCGAATTTACAGGATAAGAATAGTCCCAATAATCCATTACGTCATAATCTTACTGAACTAAGTGATCCGAGGGTTAGACAGGTTTTTACCAGTGAATTATTTCCTCAAAAAACTACCAATATTACTGATGTCCAAACCTCTACTTTTGATCTGGCCTATTATCCAACTGAAAAAGGACCTTATAATTTTGTATCGAGTAAATCAGATATTGATGCCAATGGTAAATTAACCAGACCTGCAAGTCGCTGGGGTGGTTTGATGCGTGCAATTGATCAAACAGATTTCGAAACTAGTAATGTGGAGTTCGTAGAATTTTGGTTGCAAAATCCATTTATAAAACTACCAAATAGTAAAGGTGGAAAACTCTTCCTGAATTTTGGAAATGTAAGTGAGGATATATTAAAAGATGGAAAAAGATTCTATGAAAATGGAATGAATACTCCAACTATTAATTCAGCAGTAGATAGCAGCAATACCTGGGGTAAGACGCCCGTAAATCCCATTCAAATAACACAAGCATTTAGTAATGATCCAAATGATAGAGCTTATCAGGATGTTGGTTTTGATGGATTAGATGATGCAGGCGAGTTAAGGAAAAAAGGATATGTGCTTGATCGTTTAGCAAGTAATTTTGGAACTTCATCCCCAATTTATCAGAAAACTTTAGCCGATCCTTCCAACGATAATTATAAATGGTATAGAGATCAAAGTTTCGATGCAACTGGAACTGGAATATTAGGAAGGTATAAGAATTTTAATAACCCTCAGGGAAACTCTCCCATTGCCACTACCAATGGTTTGTACTCGGCAGCTGCTACTTTATATCCAGACAATGAAGACTTGAATAGAGATAATACTTTGAATGAAACCGAAGCTTATTTTGAGTATCAGGTTGATTTACAACCAGGGATGGATGTAGGGATTACAAAGTATATTACTGATAAAAAAAGAGTGACTGTAAATTCTGCAGATGGAATAGTTCGACAAGAAGATTGGTATTTGTTTCGTGTTCCGATTAAAGATTTCAGTAACCGTGTGGGTGGTATACCGGATTTCAAATCAATTCGATTTGCTAGAATGTACTTAACAGGGTTTGAGGATTCAGTGGTTTTGCGTTTTGCTAGTTTGAATATGGTCCGTAACCAATGGCGTCAGTTTACTTATAATTTGGATACTACCGGAAGTTACACTCCAGTGAATACTACTTATGGAACAACCTTTAATACTCTTTCTGTAAATCTAGAAGAGAACAGTAGCAGGCAACCAGTAAATTATATGATACCTCCAGGTATTCAACGAGTACAACAGTTAAGTAATAATGGTATCAATCTTTTGCAGAACGAACAGAGTATCAGTATGCAGGTTGGTAATTTAGTTTCAGGTGATGCGCGCGCAATTATTAAAGCCTTGAATCTAGATATGCGTCAGTTTGGAAAATTGTCGATGTTTATTCATGCTGAATCAGTAACGGGTCAGCGAGCATTGAGAGATGGCGATGTGAATGCAGTAATTAGAATTGGCCAAGACTATTTGAATAACTATTACGAAATTAAAATCCCGCTACATGTAACACCTCCCGGAACTTATGTGGCTGGCCAGGAACTAAAAGTTTGGCCTGCAGAAAATAATTTAGATTTCAGTTTGATAGATTTAGTGAATTTGAAACTCCGAAGAAATGCAGCTAGTTTACCGATGAATGTGATATATCGTGAACTGTCGGGAGCAAAAACATTATCCGTGATGGGTAATCCAAATTTGGGAGAAGTTCAGGGACTTTTGATAGCAGTTGAAAATCCAATCAAACCGGATGGACAAGTAGTTAATACCGAAGTTTGGGTGGATGAATTGCGTTTGTCACAAATTAACGAACATGGTGCATGGGCAGCCTTAGGAAGGGTTGATCTAACCTTGGCAGATTTAGGTACTGTTTCTGTTTCGGCTAATACACACACACAAGGATTTGGAACTATTGAACAGCGGGTAAATGAAAGGGCAAAGGATGACCTTGTTCAATTTGATATTGCAACCAGTATCAATGCAGGAAAACTGTTTCCTAAAAAAATCAAATTGAGTATGCCTGTATATGCAAGTATCAGTGAAACTTTAATTACTCCTCAATATGATCCGTATGATAAAGATGTTCTTCTATCGCAGAAATTAGCAGCGATGCCTAATAAAAGGGATTCCATTCGAAATGCATCGATTGATAAAACAACTATCAAGACCATCAATTTTACTAATGTACGGGTTGCGCCTACCGGAAACAAAACAGGACTTTTTAAACTCAGTAATTTTGATATTAGTTATTCATTTTCACAGACTGATCAGTCTAGTTCAATTGTGGCTGAAAATAAAATTATTAGACAACGAGGTGGTTTGGGATATACCTATATCGGGCAGAGTAAATATATTGAACCATTAAGAAAATTAATAAAAAGTAAAACAGCTTGGTTAACATGGCTCAGAGATTTCAATTTTAATATACATCCATCATTGCTCAGTTTCCGTGCTGATGTGAACAGGCAATTTGCTGAATACGTGCCAAGAATTGTAAACTCTTTTGATAATAAAGTAGACCGTGTAGATACTACTTACGACAAATACTTTACGTTCAACCGATTCTATAATATGCAGTGGGATTTGTCGAGAAAGTTGAATTTAAATTTTACGGCCACCGACAATGCCATTATTGATGAGCCTGATGGTAGAATTGATACCAAAGCAAAAAAAGCAGTAGTACGTACTAATTTTTTTAATGGAGGCAGAAATACTTTATACCAACAAAGAGCAGCTTTAAGTTATGATATACCACTAAGTAAATTACCAATCACCAATTGGATTAGTGCCAGATATAGTTATGCCACTTCTTATAACTGGATTGGGGCAAGCCGATTAGCAATCTCATTGGGAAATACGCTTGAGAATTCGCAAGAAAATAATTTAAATACGCAGTTCAGTTTTTCTAATTTATACGCGAAATCAAAATGGTTACGAGCGGTAGACAATTCATCACGTGCACAACCAAGGAATGCCCAGAATTCACTTGGTAACAAAAAAGATATAGGAAAGGACAAGAAAAATTTATTAAATGGAACTGATGTAAAAACATCTCAACAAAATAGTTTAGGTTTTGTAGTGCCTACAAAAGAAGAAGCACTAAGCGGACTGTCAGGTCAGTTAAGAAAAAATGCTTTGAAAAAATGGAGACAACAAAAAAGAGATGAGCGCAATGCTCAAAGAATGGCCAAAGCAAATCAACCAATAGAAATCAATGGGTTTGAAAAAGCAATTGGTAGACTGATAACGATGGTTAAGACCGTTCAATTAAACTACTCTGCAAATTTCAAAAGTAGGGTTCCGGGTTATATGGATAGCAGTAAAGTATTGGGACAAAACTGGAGTAGTATGCAACCCGGTTTGGATTATATATTTGGTAAACAACCTGATACTTCTTGGCTAAACAAAAAAGCAAGTCAGGGTCTTATTTCCAGAGATAGTTCTTTCAATTTTTTATATCGGCAAAATTTTGAACAACGTCTAAGCATTACCGCACAGGTAGAGCCACTAAGAGAATTTATCATTGATCTTAATCTCGAAAAAACTTTCACTAAAGAATATACAGAACTTTTTAAAGATACAGCTGGATATGGAAGACCGGATCATTTAAATCCATTGGCTTCGGGTGGTTTTAGTGTATCGTTTATTTCTTTCAAAACTTTATTTGCCAAGTCAAATCCGAATGAGGTTTCAGAAACATTTAAAACTTTTGAAAACAATCGATTATTAATTTCCAATAGGGTAGCTAACGCAAACCCCTATTGGAAAGGACTTGCACCTTCGCAACAATTTACATCTGATGGTTATGCATCTGGATACGGCCGATATTCGCAGGATGTAATCTTACCTGCATTCCTTGCTGCATATACTAAAACAGACCCTCGCAGTATTAGTTTAATTAAGCAATCAAATGCGAATATTCAATCTAATCCTTTTAGTGGTATTATGCCGAAACCTAATTGGCGAGCTACCTATACAGGATTATCAAAAATTCCAGGGCTATCATCGATTTTTAGTTCCATCACTTTAACGCACGGATATAATGGTACATTAAGCATGAATAGTTTTACTAGTGCATTATTGTATCGAGATCCGTTTAAAATAGGAGCTCCATCATTTATTGATACAGTGAGCGGAAACTATATTCCATTTTATCTTGTTCCGAATATTACCATGCAAGAACAATTTGTTCCGTTAATTGGTATTGAAGTCACTACTATTAATAAACTCAGTCTCAAATTTGAATACAAAAAAAGTAGAACACTCAGTATGAGTTTGATTGATTATCAATTGGCTGAAACAAGAAGTACTGAGTGGACCTTTGGTGGCGGGTTTCGTAAGAAAGGGGTAAGATTGCCATTTTTAGTTCCGGGAATGAAAAATAGTAAAACTGGGAATGATTTAAATATAAAACTCGATGTCTCTTTAAGAGATGTAGCAACTAGTAATAGTGCACTTGATCAAACAACTACTTATGGAACTGGCGGACAAAAAGAGGTATTAATTCAGCCTTCTGTCGATTATGTAATTAATAATAGAATTAATGTCAAACTCTTCTTCGATCAAAGAAGGGTGATACCTTATATATCTACATCTGCACCAATGACCACAACGAGGGCTGGGGTAAATGTGAGAATATCATTGGCGCAATAAGAAGATAAGAGTGAGGAGTGAGGAATGAGAAGTGAGGAATGAGGAGTGAGGAGTGAGGAATGAGGAGTGAGGAGTGAGGAGTGAGGAGTGAGGAGT
>CAIJZG010000317.1 GCA_903825065.1 uncultured Bacteroidota bacterium | reverse complement strand
TTGGCGCAGAAATAATAAGATTAAAAAGTGAGAATATAGCAAAGGGTATCTTTGAGGTAACAGAACAATATCAGATTACAACAATCTGTATAGGTAAGCCACATTTAAACCTATTAAATATTATTTTAAATACGGCGGTTTTTAATCAACTTTTACAAAAATTATCGAAATCTGAAATTGACATTGTAATCCTTTCATGATATGCCTATAAAATTGAAAACAAAACTTAGTTTGGGAATGTCCTTCCTTTTCATAGTGATTCTTGTGTTTGGGATATTTGGAATTTTTTATATCACCAAACTAAAAGACGACGCTACTAAGATTATTCAAAATAATCATGAATCTTTAGTCTATGCCAATCATATGTTGCAAGCGCTAAATCAGATCAGCACTGATAGTATCGCTCTTTCAACATTTGAGAAAAATCTTAAACTGCAAGAATCAAACATAACAGAACCAGGCGAACGTGAAGCAACCGAGAGTTTAAGAAACTATTATGAACAATTTAAAAAAAGTCGATACAATACAGAAATCAGGTCCCGTCTCAGCAATAGTATTTTATTAGTAAGTGAAATTAATCAACATGCAATTCTTCGCAAGAATGAAGTTGCTCAAAATACAGCTGAAAATGCTATTGTAGTATTGACAATCCTTTTCACTTTACTCACGCTGGTTACTTTTACATTTGTAATTAACTTCCCAGATGTTATATCAAAACCTATTCGTGCATTATCTGAAGGAATTTCGGCGATTGCAGATAAGCAATACGACAAAAGGATCCACCTTGAACAGAAAGACGAATTTGGAGATCTTGCCAATGCATTCAATACGATGGCAGAAAAGCTAGATGCTTATGAACATAGTAATATAGCGAAAATTACATTTGAAAAAAGTAGAATAGAAACCATTATCAATCAAATGAAAGATGGGATTATTGGTCTCGATGAAAAAAGAAATATTCTTTTTTTTAATATAGTAGCAGAAAATCTTTTAGGACTTAATGAAAAAGAAATCATTGGTAACTATGCGCCTGATATTGCTTTGAAGAATGATTTAATGAGAATTTTACTCGTAACAGATAATGAACAAAAAGAATTAAAAATTTACGCAGACAATAAAGAAAGTTATTTCAATAAGGATGTCTTCTCAGTAACTAATGGCGAAAAAATGATTGGACAGGTTATTGTGTTAAGAAATATTACACCATTTCATGAACTGAATGAAGCAAAAACCAATTTCATAGCAACAGTATCACATGAATTAAAAACACCTCTCGCTTCCATTAAAATGAGTGCGAGTTTGCTTACTAATGAAAAAGTGGGCCAATTCAATGAAGATCAAAAAGAATTGATTCATAGCATTGTTGACGATGCCGATCGGCTCCTAAAAATAACAGGAGAATTGTTGAATATGTCGCAGGTGGAAACCGGCAATATTCAGCTGAAATTACAGCCAGTTATCCCCCAACAATTCATTGATAATGCGCTAAGCACCATACAATTTCAAGCACAACAAAAAAGAATAAAGTTACAAATTGATGAATATCAAAAGCTACCTAAAGTAATGGCTGATCAAGAAAAAACTTCCTGGGTTTTAATAAATTTGTTAACGAATGCCATAAAATATTCTGCAGAAAATGGACAAATACATCTAGGTTATTCCATTAATGATACAAGTTTAGAAATATTTGTTCAGGATTACGGAAGGGGTATTGAAGAAAAATACTTGCCAAAAATATTCGACAGATATTTTAAAGTACCAGGCACACACGAAAGAACTGGCACTGGATTAGGCCTTGCCATTTCAAAAGAATTCATTGAAGCACAAAAAGGTTTACTTAAAGTAACTAGCAGTATTGGAGAAGGTAGTTATTTCAGCTTCAGTTTACCATTGGCTTAATTTGAATAATCCATTAATGCAATTCTTCTCTGTACCCATTTTTTCTCACCAATGGGAAATTAAGTTTCGGACTTATAATAAATGGAACATGCTCCACCACTGTAACAGCAGTATCCAAACCAAATGCTTTTTGATCTGATTGTGAATAATTTTTGATGGCAAAATAAGAATCCATAATAAACCCTTCTTTCAATGAAAATTCGTTTTCAACAGAGAGAAATGTTTCAATGATCACATATGTAATATCGGCATGGAATGTATTACTTTCCAAGCTTTCATATTTATTCTCAATATTAATCTCATGATGAGCATACATATCCTGCATGACCTTTTTAAATAGTTGATTAATCCTTAATTGAACCCTAAATCCAAGATTGAAATCAACTCTGACAATCTTTCCAGGCACTATTTCTTTAGTAGTGAATTCCATGGAATATGGATTATCGGAACGATGTATATGCACAAACCAATATACTTCAGCTCTTTTAGGCTTTCGATGAAGTATACTATGCATGATACGTTTTTCGATCTCACCTTCATAATCTGCTTTTGTTAAATAAACTAAGTGTGTAGCATATTTAGGATAATCTTTATCAATACTTAAGTCCAATAATCGTTTTGTGTAATCCGATAATTTTACAAATTGCAAATACCTGTTTGTTATTTTTCTTGCTCGATACCAGATCACCATAATAAATATCAAACCAAATTCAAAGAACAAGAACATCCAACGTTGTTTGATCTTTGCCACATTGGTAATAAAGAAGGCAAATTCCACCGTTACAAATACCAACATGATGATGGTAATAAGTGCTGAATTCCATTTTCTAACCATCCGCATATAAACAAACATCAAAGAGGTAGTCATTAACATGGCAATTACAATGGAAAATCCATAGGCAGCTTCCATGAGTGCACTTTCTCTGAAATATAACATCATACCGATACAACCAATCCAAAGAATCCAGTTAAGACTTGGTATATAAATTTGACCCTTGATATCTGTTGGAAATTTTATGGTAACTCTTGGCCAGCAGTTCAAACTAATGGCTTCGTTAATTAATGTAAACGATCCACTGATCAAAGCCTGACTAGCAATTATAGTTGCCAAAGTGGCAATGATAACACCTGTTAATAGAAACCAATGCGGCATTAATTCGTAAAAAGGATTTAACCCATTTAATGTAGGAATAATATCAGGATGAACGCCATGTTGTTGGGATGCATATAATAAGATCCAAGCTCCTTGACCCATATAATTAATGATCAAAGCAAGTTTTACAAAGATCCAACTTACCTGAATGTTTTTTCTTCCACAATGTCCCAAATCACTATATAATGCTTCAGCACCTGTAGTACAAAGGAATACAGCTCCTAATAGCCAAAACCCTTTTGGATAATTTACCAACAAATCGTAGGCATAATAAGGATTAAAAGCTCGTATAATTCCTGGCATATGATTGATTTGTAATGCTCCCATTAACAAAATCATGGAAAACCATACAAGCATAATCGGACCAAAAGCAAATCCCACTACTTTAGTTCCAAATCTTTGAAAGAAAAACAAGAGTGAGATAATACCAATCACAATGCCAACCGTTAAATTGTTTCCTGGAACAATGGTATTTTCTAAACCTTGTATTCCACTCAAACCTTCAACTGCTGAAGAAACAGAAATAGGTGGGGTAATAATACCATCGGCTAAAAGTGTTGCCGCACCGATAATTGCTGGTATATATAACCATTTTGCATAACGCCTAACTAATGCATACAAAGAGAATATTCCTCCCTCCCCTCGGTTATCTGCCCTTAAAGTCAGAAACACATATTTGAATGTAGTCTGGAGAGTAAGAGTCCAAATAACACAGGAAATGCCCCCATAAACAAGTTGCTCTGTTATTTGCCTTTCTCCCATTATAGATCTGAAAACATAGAGTGGCGAAGTGCCAATATCTCCATAGATAATTCCTAAAGTAACAATTAAACCAGCTAAACTGATTTTACTAATTTGACTGTGACCAGCCTGATGTTGAGAAGTCATTGATGACTGTTTAAGTTCGTAGATTAATACAGCAGTAACTTTTAATGATAGGAATGGACGATGCAATAGCACCAGGAGATTGAAATCATCTGTTACAAATCGTTAGAGGTCGTAAATTTATATCGAAGATAGATTATTTCAATATTTAGCACTAAAAGTTAAGCGGAATTTAATGATGCAATCGTTTGAAATGAGATTTGTAATACATAATAGTTTTCTTCTATTTAAAGAGAGCCCCCTTCTACTAAAATAGATTCAAGAATAACTTCTTCAATTTCCTCATTGCCTTTTAAGCTTGCATACATTTGTTTGAAAGCTAATTGACCCAGCTTAAAACCGCTGGTTTCTACATATGTTATTTTAGGGTTATATAGTGTTGGTATCAATCCGTTACTAATGCCAATAATGGAAATATCTTCTGGAACTTTTAATTTGGCTTCATGAACCGCATGCATAACACCAATTAATATCATATCTCCCATACAAAAAACCGAATCTGGAACTTTATTTTTGAAAATTTCCGAACAAAGTTGCCTGGATGCTTCTGCTTGTTCAGGAAAAAAGTAGGTGACATTAGAATCTTTTGAGTGCAAATCAAAATAGTTTTTGAATGAGGCATACCGGAGTTTTGTAATACTCAAATGAGGATGCCCAAAAAGGGCTAATACATTTTTTTTCCCTTTTTCAATGATAGATTTAGCTGCAATTTGCGCTGCTGCTTCATCTGCTAAACAAGCTTTACTAAACCCGCTCACTTCAGCTACACGATCAAAAAAAACAACTGGCACTCCCGAGTCTTGTAATTTTCTAAAAGGTGTCATGTCTTCTGTTTCTATCGAAATAGAAACAAATAGGCCCATTATTTTATTTCTCCTTAATACATTGATATTCGAAATTTCTAATGAAAGCTTATCACAAGATTGCATGATCATGATAGAGTAACCATGCTTTACAGCTTCTTCTTCAACTGCTGATATAAAAAAATCGTAAAAATAGTTTCTAATAGTTGGCACTAATATTCCTAACACATTACTCTGTTGTGTTCGCAATTGAACCGCAAAATTATTTGGCTCATAATCAAGTGTGGAAGCTAATTCTTTTACCCTTGCTTTTGTTTTTACAGAAATATCTGGATGATCTTTTAATGCTCTTGAAACAGTAGAAATACTAATTCCCAATAGTTCTGAAAGTTTCTTCAATGTATTTTGTTGAATCGCCATAAACAACAAACGAATATTCTGAAATCCGATAAATCGAAGATAAAAATTTCAACCCTAAAGAAATATTTAATATTTAAGCGGAAAATCAGCCTTGTTGAATAACATTATTCCCTATCCCAAGCCATTTTCCAAATTTGCTTTCTGTAGCAATAAATCGGTATTCGAAAATATTTTCCACTTGTTTTTTAACAAAAAGAGCATGGGCTATATCTCCCAGGAACCAAAAAGGGATTTTATAATGCACAATATCAGTCATTTCCACACCACCTTCTATCTCCTTGAAATGATGCTGATGATGCCATAAACTATAAGGTCCGAACCTTTGTTCGTCAATGAAATATTGATGATTGGCAACCTGAGTGATTTCTGTCATCCAATATAATGGAATTCCTAGAATTGGCTTAACAATGTATTCGATGATTTGTCCAGCATACATCCTTTCTCCGTGGTGCTTTGAAATAATATTGAACCCCAAATTGCTGGGGGTAATATCTTTTAAGTTATCTGGGCGACTGAAAAACTCCCAAGCCTCATCCAAACTAATGGGCATTTTCTGAACAGTTTTGATAGAATAAATTTTCGACATTTTGAATCTTTATATCATAACACTTCCAATCTAAGATTGTTTAGTGAATAGTTCTTTAGGGAAATCAGATCAGCTGATTCCTTTCATTTATCTTTATGGTATGGCAACCCTGGAGCAACAAAAGGTACAATTCAATAAGATCTACTCGGCACTCAATGAGCAACAAAAAATTGCCGTTGATACCATTGAAGGCCCGGTAATGGTTATAGCCGGTCCGGGTACTGGTAAAACTCAAATTTTAAGTGCAAGGATTGGTAAAATTTTATTAGAAACAGACACTTCTCCCGAAAACATCCTATGCCTTACCTATACCGATGCAGGTGCAGTAGCTATGCGCAAAAGGTTACTGGGATTTATTGGGCCAGATGCTTATAAAGTAAACATATATACCTTCCATGCCTTTTGTAATGATATAATTCAAGAAAATTTATCCTTATTTGAAAAGACTACCCTCGACCCAATTTCTGATTTGGAAAAAATTGATCTCTTTAAACAGCTGATTGATAGTTTCGAAAAAGACAATCCCTTAAAAAGATATCGAGGCGATGTTTATTTCGAAATCAATAACCTGCAACAACTCTTCAGTACCATGAAGAAAGAAGGTTGGACTCCCGAATTTATCGAAGAAAAAATAACCCAATATCTTAATGATTTGCCCAACAGAGAAGAATTTATATACAAAAGGGCTTATCAACAATTCAAGGTCGGTGACCTCAAGGAAAATAAAATATTGGATGAACAGGAAAAGATGAACAAACTCATCGCTGCTGTCAAAGAGTTTCCCCATTTTCAACAATTGATGCGTAGGAGAAATCGTTATGATTTTGATGACATGATCAATTGGGTCATCAAAGCATTCGAAGATAATCCTGCATTATTATCCCGCTATCAAGAACAGTTTTTATACATTTTAGTTGATGAATATCAAGATACCAGTGGAACACAAAATCATCTGGTAGAACTCTTAATCAATTACTGGGAACAACCAAATGTATTTGTTGTTGGTGATGACGACCAAAGTATCTACCGTTTCCAAGGAGCAAACGTGGAAAATATGATTGGCTTTGCAAGAAAGTATCAAGAAGATCTTGTAAAAATTGTTCTCACAAATAATTATCGCTCTACTCAACCCATTCTAAATATTTCGAAAACACTCATTGATCGAAATGAGGAAAGATTGATTAAACAAATTGAAGGACTTAGTAAAACATTAACTGCTTCAAACAGCTTGTTAGTTAATATTACAGAACCTCCAATTTTGAACGAATACGAATCTGTGCGACAAGAAATGATTGGTATTTGTTTACAGGTACAATCACTATTAGAAAAAGGAGTTTTACCCGGACGAATAGGTATCATCTATAAAGAAAATAAATTTGGCGAAGCCCTTACGCAGTTTTTAAAACAAAGGGGAATTGCCGTTTTTAGTAAACGTAACCTGAATATTTTAGAGATCCCATTAGCGAAAAAAATCATCCTTTTTCTAAAATATTTGGCTGCAGAAATGGATACCCCATTTGGTGGTGAAGAAATGTTATTCGAGATCTTGCATTTTGACTGGTTTCATATACCGCCTATTCAAATAGCCACATTAACTGCTTTAGTTGCAGATAGAAAATATGGAGAAAATAGAACTAGTTTAAGGAAAACAATTTTTGATAAAGCAAATGCACCTGCTGCTGACCTGTTTAGTGCTGCTGCCCCTTCTGGATTGAAAATTGCAAGCAAAGCAGTAGAAAAACTTATTGCAGATGTTTCCAATTGTACACTAATCAATCTCTTTGAAAATTTGATACGTGATACTCAATTACTCAGTTGGATTATGCTCAGTGAGGAAAAGCATTGGCATTTACAAGTACTGACTGGTTTGTTTGAATTTATAAAAGAAGAAGCAAGCCGAAATACCACTTTAACATTGGACCAATTGGTGAATATTTTTTCGCTTATGGAAAAAGAAGACTTGTCAATACCACTAGTTCAAGTAAGCGGTAGCGACAAGGGCGTAAACTTATTAACTGCTCATGGTTCCAAAGGATTGGAATTTGAATATGTTTTCTTTGCAGGATGTAATGCATCGAGCTGGGAGAAAAAAAGAAAGCCTGGAGGGGGGTATAGTTTTCCAGATACTTTATTTCAATCCCAACCAAAAAAATCAGAAGAGGAAGAATTACGCCGGTTATTTTATGTAGCCCTCACAAGGGCAGAATTAAAACTATTTATTTCCTACAGTAAATTTCGAAACGATGGCAAACCTTTGGAGCCTTCCATGTTCTTAGCTGAAATACAAGATGTACATAATTTGTCAGTACAACAAATTTCACTTGAACCATCTGTATTAATAGAATTTGCACTAGTTCAGTTTGAAGAAGAACAAGCACCGGAAATCGAAAAAATTGAAGCAGATTTCATAGATCGCATAATGGAAAAATTTGTGATGAACGTTACAGCACTCAATAATTATCTGAAATGCCCGCTTCAGTTTTATTTTCAGAATTTAGTGAGGGTGCCTTCTGGCAAATCCGAAGCAACTGAATTTGGATCAGCTGTACACTATGCATTAGAAAAACTATTTTCTAAAATGCAAGCGAATGAACAGTTTCCTGAATTGGAAGAATTCATCTCCGATTTTGAATGGTATATACATCGTCATAGGGAAAATTTCACCAGAGAAGAGTTTAACAGAAGAATGGAATATGGTCAGGGTGTATTAACCAATTACTATCAACAATATGTAAGAAGCTGGAATAAGATTGTTGCCGTTGAAAGAACAATAAGAAATGTAGTAGTAGCAGGTGTCCCATTGAAAGGAAAACTCGACAAACTGGAATTTGATGGCAAATCTGTTAACGTAGTTGATTACAAAACCGGAGATATTGAAAAAGCAAAAAAGAAATTAAATCCTCCTCAGGAAGAAGACCCAAATGGAGGCGACTATTGGAGGCAGGCTGTTTTTTATAAAATATTGGTCGATAATTACGAACAAAAGAATTGGAAAGTAGTAAGCACAGAATTCGATTTTATTGAACCTGATAAAAAAAAGCAATTTCGGAAAGAAAAAATTGTTATCAAAGAAGAAGATATCACTACGGTAACACAACAGATTAAAACGGTTTGGAAGAAAATCCAAGACCGTGAATTATATACAGGTTGTGGAAAGAAAGATTGTAACTGGTGCAACTTCGTAAAAGACAATAAGATGGCCGTAGCCTTACATGATCTGAATGAAACAGATGCTGGAAATGAAGAATAATTAACTTTTTAAGTATCAAAGAATGCTTTTAAAGTATACTAGGGTTCTATATTTGCTGAAGGAAACATAAATTTAAAAGGGAATATGAAAATTATAGGTTCAAATGTTTTATTGGTAATGATTTGCTTGCTGATTTCAATGGGCTTTTATTCCTGCGCTAATATCATACCTCCAGGTGGAGGACCAAGAGACACTTTAGCACCTCGTTTAGTAACAGCTTTCCCAAAAGATTCCGCGTTAAATGTAACAAGCCTAAATATTATTTTATCCTTTGACGAATATATCCAACTTCAAAATACAAACGAGAACCTAATTATTTCTCCTAATCCAAAAAATATGCC
>CAIJZG010000316.1 GCA_903825065.1 uncultured Bacteroidota bacterium | reverse complement strand
TTTGACTTATATTTCCAAAGCATTAATGTACATATGAGCGAAGTCCAAAGCGCTAGAAATCCTATAGGTCCATAATCACATGAATTTTCTGTGCCATTCCTTAAGAAGTTTAAATTAGTATCATTTAAAGGTATTAAAGTTGAAGGTTGATAGCCTTTGTTAGGCACATCCAGAAAGTTTAACGTTTTTTTACATAAATCTACCCAAAAAATATTTAATCTAGGATCTATATTTGAGAAAGATTCGTAACCTGTTGTAATATTTTGAAATAGAAAGCGTACAGTTGTGGCTACAGCACCACCTATACCGTCTATATTTATATTAGTATTCTTTGCGTTAGTCGCATCTATAAACTTTCCACTGTAATTATAATTATATATGAAAGTCTCAGTACCACCCCATAATATAAGGCTCACTACTGATGCTATTATAAAATAAATTACATTTCGTTTGTCTGAACGTAATTTCCATAAACTGTAAAGACCAAGAAATGGTAATAACAGTGCAGCCATGGGTCTTGATCCGAACATCATTGATAGGCTTATTGCTGCTAAAATTGAATAAAAAAATTTGTGCTCATTTATTTTTTCCATACAATAGAACCAACAAAATATGAAAAATACTGCTCCAATATCAGGTTTTGTACCTGCTGCCTGATATACTACAGATTGCAAAGCTAAGATTGAAGCAGTAGTTATCCAAGCGCAGTTTACATTATAGTATTTACTTATTAATTTATAAGTTATTATAAGAATTCCAGTTAGGCATATAAAATTTGGTAGCGCCTGACCAAAATTGAGTATTTCAAAAGGCAGGTGCACCACATCATATACCCAAGCCATTGTAGATTGTCTCGCATCGTTGTAATACGGATTATTAAATAATCCGCCCCTAAGGTGTATCTGAAGCCTCGCTATAGTGTATGCATTAGAATCCCAATTTGTTACTGGTGTAATTAGTGAAAATAATGCCCAATAAATCCATGTAATAATACAGCATAGTTTTATAAATAAAATTCTGTTACAAGAATTGAAGTTTATAACAATAATATTATTTTTTATATAAAACATATAAATATCTCTTTAATCAATTATTGTGTTTAAGGCCTCCCGAATTAACGGATATGATTTAGGTTAAAAACCATTTAAATGACTTTGAAAAACGAAAGTATAACTCGAGAAAGACATTAAGGCTAAGTCATGTAAGAATAAGCGTCAACGCTGACCGGATGCACTAACATGAACAACATCATTTTCACCTGTTTACCAAAAGTTGACATAGGTAATTACAAAGTAGCATAAGTTCGTCCATCAAAAAAGGATTAAAACGGCAAAAAGAAACATATAATTCAGGAGCTGTTGATATATGCTTGTAACAAGTAGAAGCTGATGGAAAAGTGCTTGAAGTATGCCTACAGCTAGGGGTTAGTCTTACTACTTTTTATGTATGGAAAAGATCAGTTAGACAAATTGGTATATGTGAGCTGAATGAACTACGTTTTTTGCGAGGCGAAAACGGTGTACTAAAGAAATTGGTAGCAGATTTAACTTTGGATAAGCATATCCTGCAGGAAGTACTGCCAAAAAAAGTTTAAGGCCTGCTCACTTGCGGGGTTTTAATGCATGGATGCGAGAATCCTACGGAATAGATGTGAAACATTCCTGTGAATTAGTTATGTTAGCACGCTTTAGCTATTACCATCGTTGTCGTCCACGAGACTATACAACTCTTACACGGTGTTTGCGTGAGCTAGCAGGGCTAAGAGGTATGGATATAGAAGGCTTGTTATACTACTTAAAGGTGAAGGCTGGCATGTTATCGCCAATGTAATATACAAGCTCTAACGAAAAGGAAATCTAGGAGTGTAGAGGATAAAACGTAAGAAAATTGCAGCTCAAATAA
>CAIJZG010000315.1 GCA_903825065.1 uncultured Bacteroidota bacterium | reverse complement strand
GCAAACATATCTAAAGTGACTTCAATTTTATAATCAACAGGATTATTATAAATCATGATTGGCAAATCAGTACTTTCTGCTACTGATTTAAAATAAGCAACCGTTTCGCGATGATCTGATTTATAACGCATAGGAGGAAGTATCATAATTCCCTGTGCACCCCACTGCTTAGCAAATTTTGATTGTTGAATGGAATCACGAGTTGAGCCTTCCGCAATATTTATAATCACTGGTACTTTACCTGCTACTTTTTGAATGGCAAATTTTACCAAAATTTCTTTTTCTTCTGTACTTAATACACTGGCTTCACCTAAAGTACCTCCAAGTATAACTCCATTAACACCAGCAGCTAATTGTTCTTCTAAATTCTTTTCAAATAAAGGAAGATCCAATTGATCATCTGCAGTGAATTTTGTGGTCAGTGCCGGGAATACTCCTTTCCATTGAATTGCCATGTTTTCTAATTTTATCTTGATTTAATTAAATAACTACTTCTCCTTCTAAATCGTAATCATACGCTTTGGTAATTTTTACCATTACAAATTCACCAATTTGTAATTTTTTGGTGGAATGAATCACAACTTCATTATCTACTTCTACACTATCAAATTCTGTTCTTCCCAAATATCTTCCAGCTTCTTTTTTATCTATCAGCACTTTAAATATTTGCCCTATTTTTTCTTGATTCTTTTCAAGGCTGATTTCTTGTTGAACCTCCATAATTTCTTCCGCTCTTCTCTGTTTTTCTTCTGCTTGAATATCATCTATCAAATCATAGGCTGAAGTATTCTCTTCATGGCTATAACTAAAAATTCCTACACGATCGAAACGGTGTTCTTTTAAAAATTCTTTCAACTCTTCCACATCATCTTCTGTTTCACCTGGGAAGCCTGCAATTAAAGTAGTTCGTAAACAAATGCCAGGCACCTTTTCGCGAATAGTTTTAATAAGTTCGGCCATTTCCTCACGCGTAATATTTCTCTTCATAGCTTTCAGCATACTATTACTGGCATGTTGCAAAGGCATATCCAGGTATTTGCAAATATTATCACGTTCTCGTATAGTATCTAAAATTTCTAATGGAAATTTACTTGGGTAAGCATAGTGTAATCGTATCCATTCAACGCCTTTTACATCAGCTAAGGCATTCAACAATTTTGGAAGCGATCTTTCTTTATAAATATCTAAACCATAATAAGTCAACTCCTGAGCAATTAACATAATTTCTTTTACGCCTTTCTTCACAAGCCCTTCGGTTTCTGCTACAAGCTCTTCAATTGTTTTGCTAATATGTTTGCCTCGCATTAATGGAATCGCACAAAATGCACAGGTTCTATTACAGCCTTCACTAATTTTTAAATAGGCATAATGTTGAGGTGTACTTAATAGACGTTCTCCAATTAATTCTTTTTTATAATCAGCATCAAATTGCTTCAACATTAATGGCAATTCGAGTGTGCCAAACCAGGCATCTACCTCAGGCATTTCTAATTCAAGATCATTTCTGTAACGTTCGCTTAAACAACCTGTCACGTAT
>CAIJZG010000314.1 GCA_903825065.1 uncultured Bacteroidota bacterium | reverse complement strand
GAAACTACATTAGGAGGAGCCAATGCCATAGACTTCAGTCAAGCTAAAATTGTTGCAGAAGGAGAAACGTTTCTTGAAATTCCATTGAGTCAATTAGCTGCAGGAAGTTATGAATGGATGCGAGTATCTCTATCCTATCAAAATTATCAGATTAATATTAGAAAACCGAGTTCTAGTTTAGAGTATCCAGGAACCTTAGCGAGTTTTGTTGGGTTTAATACCTATATTGGTACCAATTCAATTGGTAACGTATTCTTTCCAGTAAATGGAAATGAACCACAGGGATATTGGGAGTTTGCTTTAAACGACTATCCCTATTCTGCTTCGGGTCAAGCCCCTGCAGGAGCAACGACCGTTCCAAATCCGTTGTCAGCTACCTCGCCAATTCCTTTAAATTCTTGTGTGGTTACTGGAAAATTTTCTACTCCTTTAACGATTACGGGAATCGAGAAAAAAAATGTGGTTATAACACTTTCTTTGTCCACTAATAATAGTTTTGAATGGATAGATACTAATGGCAATGGGAAGTATGATCCATCAGAAGGCGAAAATGTTGTTGATATGGGTTTAAGAGGATTACTACCATCCTACACTTATACTAATAGTATTTCTAATTAATAAATCCTTGATAATCAACAAGTGTTAAACTCACTTTAAACTCATTATAAATTATAGCGAAAAGGTTGTAGTATATTTGAAATAGCTGTATTTTTGTTTGATTTTTTTAAACAAATTAATACAACTATGGCAAAATCTACATTTTTGAGTTCGTCCATTGCTAGGAAAGTCGCGATGGCACTTTCAGGACTCTTTTTAATTACCTTTTTAGCACTTCACTTTTTTATAAATCTAACCTCTGTTTTTAGCGAAAATGTATTTAATGAGTGTTCTCATTTTATGGGTTACAATCCGTTAATTCAATTCGTTATGCAACCAGTTTTAGTAGCTGGAGTTGTTTTCCATTTTGTTATGGGAATGGTTTTAGAACTAAAAAATAGAAATGCAAGACCTGTGGCTTACGCAAAATACAATGGAGCAGCTAATGCTTCTTGGGCTTCTAGAAATATGATTATTTCTGGGCTTGTTGTTTTAGCCTTTCTTGGATTACACATGTATGATTTTTGGTTTCAGGAAATTCTTTACAAGTATGTAAATGTAAATTCAGTGGAGCCGACAAGATACTACGGAGAATTAGTGGCTAAATTTGAAAATCCAATTCATACAGGTTTGTATTGTTTAGCTTTTTTATTGTTGTCTTTACACTTGTGGCACGGGTTCAGTTCTGCCTTTCAATCGGTAGGATTTAATAATAAATATTCTAAAAGCGTCCAAAAATTGGGTTATGCTTTCGCAATTATAGTTCCTTTCGGATTCATATTTATTGCTTTATTTCATCATTTTTTCAATAATTAATTTTCATAGATAATGAAGTTAGATTCTAAAACACCAGAAGGTTCGATTTCGGACAAATGGACAGATTATAAAGATCATTTAAAATTAGTTGCACCCAACAATAGACCAAAAATTGATATTATTGTTGTAGGAACAGGTTTGGCTGGGGCTTCGGCAGCAGCATCGTTTGGTGAAATGGGTTATAATGTTAAAGCATTTTGTTTTCAAGATTCACCGCGCCGTGCACACTCAATTGCAGCACAAGGAGGAATTAATGCAGCTAAAAATTACCAAAATGATGGTGACAGTGTTTTTAGATTATTCTACGACACCATCAAAGGAGGAGATTAT
>CAIJZG010000313.1 GCA_903825065.1 uncultured Bacteroidota bacterium | reverse complement strand
ATGGGATTTTTTAGTAATTTATTCGGAGGCGGACCATCCGTTGATTTTAAGGAGATGTTGCATAATGGTGCAGTAATTATTGATGTGCGAACTCATGAGGAATTTAAATCGGGGCATATTCCTCAATCACAAAATATTCCTTTGCAAATTTTGCAACAAAAGATTAATGAGGTAAAAAAGAAAAACAAGCCGATTATTGCTTGTTGTGCAAGTGGTGGAAGAAGCAGTATGGCAACTACCATTTTAAAAAATGCGGGTATTGATGCTGTCAATGGTGGTGGATGGCATTCTTTACAATCAAAACTGAGATAATGAAAAGATGGCAATTTAAAATGGATTGGGCTTTATTAATTCGCACAATTTTTGGCCTTTGCTTTATCATTATTGCCATTCAATTTAAAGACTGGTTACCAGGACTTTTCGGTTCTGCGATTATTATAATAGGAATAATTGCAGCTTTCACTAAAACAGGTTGTGGGTATAATGACCATTGCTAATTTTTAAAAGAGTAATTTGCACTTCGAAATTGAATAAAATGGCTTCAAAAAAATCTTTCCCTCAATATATCCTAAGCATTTTTAGCAATAAATGTCCTCGTTGTAGAGAAGGCAAATTGTACAAACATAACAATCCCTACAACTTTAAGAATAACATGGAGATGAACAAAGAGTGTCCCTCTTGTGGTCAGGCTACTGAAATTGAAGTTGGTTTTTATTATGGTACAGGTTATGTGAGTTATGGTTTATCTGTTGCATTTTCAGTAGCCACATTTATAGCCTGGAAAGTTTTAATCGGTATGACTTTCTCCGTTGATGATGACAGAATGTTATACTGGATGGCAACCAATATAACATTACTTATCATTGTTCAACCAATATTGATGAGGCTTTCCAGAACCCTTTGGTTGGGTTGGTTTGTATCCTACGAAGAAGACTGGAAATCAAACCCCATAGAAGAGCCCGAGCGAGTTGTAGAAGGGCAGATGAATAATTGGTAAAATCCAACTAAGAGTTACTAGTGAAAAGTGAAATTTTTCAGCTGTTATCTCTTATCTTTTCTTCACTCTTATCTCTTATCTCTTATCTTATTTCTTAATTCTTCTTACTGTGTTTAAGAACTTTCGCTTCTAGGTAAAAGATGATTTCTTCTGCTATATTTTTAGACTGATCTCCTATGCGCTCTAGCTTACGTATGATCGATAATGCATATAAAGCCTGATTGATATCTTCTGGATTTTTTTTGATATAGCTCTCTACATTTTCATTTGCTGATCTATTGATTTTATCTAAAAATTCGTCTTTCTTAAAAACAGCGCGTGCAATGGCAGTATCTTCATTATCAAAAGAAGTAAAAGTATCATCAAACATGACAATTGATTCATGGAACATTTCTAATACCCGAGTTTCTTTTGATAGCTCTTCACTAAATACGGTATCTGTATCAATGATATATTTGGCTATCCCTTCAGCGATATCTCCAATTCTTTCAATATTGGAATTGATTTTTAAAACAGCTAATAAAAAACGAAGATCAATTGCAACAGGCTGATAAATCGCAAAAATATTTTCACAATCAAGATCTATCTTGAGCTCATATCCATTTACTCTTTTTTCCTTAACTAAAATTTCTCTAGCTAAATCTTTGTCGAAATTCACAAGCGCATCCAAGGTTTTTGTTAACTGCGAGCGAACCAATTTCCACATTTTTTTTACCTCTTCGCGAAGTTCTTCTATTTCTGTTTCAAATTGTGTCATAAGTATTTCGTATTAAATTGATCACATTAAATTAACTAAATCTTCCGGTAATATAATTTTGTGTTCGAATATCATCCGGATTGGTGAACATTTTTTTGGTATCATCATATTCAACTAATTCTCCCATATAGAAGAAAGCTGTTTTATCACTTACCCTTGCAGCTTGTTGCATATTATGCGTTACAATAATCAAAGTAAAATTATTCTTTAACTCTTTTAAAAGTTCCTCAATACTAGAGGTAGAAATTGGATCTAATGCCGACGTGGGCTCATCTAACAATAAAACTTCGGGCTCCATGGCTATAGCACGTGCAATACAAAGACGTTGTTGTTGTCCTCCAGACAAAAAAGTACCTTTTTTATGGAGAGAATCTTTTACTTCTTTCCATAATGCAGCACTAGTTAAAGACTTTTCTACAATATCATTCTTATCAGACTTACTCATTTTGATACCATTCAAAACATAACCAGCAATTACATTGTCATAGATACTTAGGTTCGGAAATGGGTTGGGTCTTTGAAATACCATCCCTATTTTCAATCTTGTAAAAATAGGATGCATACTATAAACATCTTGTCCATTTAAAAGCATCTTACCATCACATCTTGCACCTTCAATTAATTCATGTAATCGATTAATGCATCTCAAATAAGTTGTTTTACCACAACCAGAAGGACCCATTACTGCAATGACTTTATTTCTTTCTATTTCGATATTCACGTTTTTAACAACATGATTGTTGCCAAAATAAGCATTAAAATTTTCGCTTTTTATAATTGTACGTTCCATTTTCTGGTTGTTAACTTAGTAATGATATTTAAAAGCAACACGGTAAATAATAATATTAATGCTGCACCCCATGCTAAATCGTGCCACTCATCGTAAGGACTAGTAGCATAATTAAATATCAGCAAAGGTAAACTTTGCATAGGTTTCAACATGCTTGTATTTAAATAAGGATTTCCAAATGCAGTAAACAGAAGTGGAGCTGTTTCACCGGCAATACGCGCAACAGACAAAATGATACCAGATAGAATTCCACTGATACCACAAGGCAACAACACTTTGGTAATAACACGGTGATAAGGGATAGCTAAAGCAATAGCTGCTTCTTTTAACGATGCAGGTAAAAGCTTTAAAGTTTCTTCTGTAGATTTAATAATAATTGGAAGCATCATAATGGCTAATGCAACACTACCTGAAATTGCTGAGAAAGTGTGAAGTGGCTTTACTATCCAGAAGTACACTACTATACCAATTACAATAGACGGCACCCCTTGCAAAACATCTACACAAAGCCTACTAAAATAGGCGAGTTTTGAAGATTTGTGTTCACTTAAATAGATGCCACACAAAATGCCAATTGGGATAGCCATGATTGATGCATAAAGAACAATCAGTCCAGTTCCCACTAAAGCATTTACTATTCCTCCACCAACTTCTCCAACTGGTTTTGGTAATTGTGTTAAAAAATTCCAACTGATTACTTTAATTCCTTTTTGAAAAATATAATATATAATAAATAATAAAGGAGCTGTTACAAAAAAAGCCAGCACAATCAAAATTATTTCTGCCGCTTTACTTTTTGCCACCCGAAATTTTATATGAGCTTGCATAGCATTAATTATTTGAAAATTTATTGATAATGAACTTACCAATGATATTGATAACAACGGTTACACAAAATAAAAATAAACCCAACTCAATTAAGGCGGATAAATAAAGTGTGTGATCTGCCTCTGTAAACTCATTGGCTATAACGCTAGCCATGGTGTTACCAGGAGAAAAGATACTAGTAGGAATTAATGAGGTATTTCCTATTACCATTGTAACAGCCATTGTTTCGCCAAGTGCTCTGCCTAAAGACAATAATACACCTGCAAACAACCCGGACTTTGTATAAGGAAAAATTACTGATTTGATTACTTCAAATCTGGTGGCACCCAAAGAATAAGCTCCTTCTTTTAAATTTGATGGAACCATTTTAATTAATTCTCTACCCATTGAAGCAGCATAGGGAATAATCATGATGGATAGAATTATGGATGCAGTAAAAATACCAATCCCATATGGTAAGATATTAAACTTAGTTTCAAAATCTCTAACAATTGGAACTAATACAAGCAAACCCCAAAAACCGTAAATGACAGAAGGCACGGCAGCAATTAGTTCAACAATATTTTTTAGCAAATTTGAAAGCCAGCCTTTTGAATTATACTCGCCTAAATAAACTGCAATTGCAAAAGAAAAAGGAATTGATATTGCCAATGCAATAAAAGATGTGAGAACTGTTCCTAATAAAAAAGGATAGCCTCCATAAATATTATTAACTGGATCCCAGGTTTTACTCCATAAAAACTTAAAGCCCAAAGATTTCATGGAGGGTATTGATTCAATGATCAATGTTGTCATAATCCCCAATACCAATACTATCAACAACAATGCTACAATAATGAGTGTTCTAGTAAATAGTACTTCCATGCCTATTTTTTTATTATAGGCTTTCTTACTGGCGATTGTTAAATCTTCCATAATGCTAATATATAGAATTACCTATACAGTATAACTGTACAGGTAATTGTTAATTGAAAGTTTATATAAGTGTTACTTATCAATAATCTATTTCAAAATTGCTTTGCCATTATAAGTTGCAGTCTTAATGATTTTTTCTGCAGTTTTTAATGCTTCTTTAGATAAAGGTGCATAGTTTAAAGGAGCTGCAAATTGTTGACCTTCGTGGATATTCCACCAAATAAGATTTAATAATTTTTTTGCTCTCTCTAATGAACGTCCATTATAGTTCTGTTCTTTATAAATGATCTGCCAAGTAAGACCTGCAATGGAATAACCATCAGCAGCTTCTGTATCAGTCAAAAATACTTTTGAATCTTCCGGTAATTTTATATTTCCAGCAGCAGTAACTGATGCAATAGAAGGTAAAATTGTTTTTCCTTTTTTATTTACCACTTTAGCATAGTCCATTTTGTTTTGTAAAGCATAGATCAACTCTACATAACCAATAGCACCTGGCGTTTGTTTTACTAAACCTGATACACCTTCATTACCTTTTCCACCTAAACCGGCAGGCCAGTTAACTGCACCACCTTGTCCAACTTTAGCCAACCAATCAGGACTAACTTTAGATAAGTAACTAGTAAATATCGCAGTTGTACCACTTCCGTCTGAACGGTGAGCTACTAATATTGGCAAAGCGGGAATCTTTACACCTTTATTTTTAGAAACAATTCTTGGATCACTCCATGAAGTGATCTTACCTAAAAAGATATCAGCAATAACATCTGGTGTTAAAACGATCCCATTGTTATCACCAGGTAAATTATAGGTAATAACAACAGCTCCTGAAACGATAGGTATATGTAAAACTGGAGCACCAATTTTTGTTGTTTGATCAGCATTCATTGGTCCATCAGATGCACCAAAGTCAACTGTTTTATTCGTTAACTGTAAAATACCACCACCAGAACCAATAGACTGATAGTTTACTTGAATTCCAGTTTTAGCATTGTATTCAGAAAACAATTTAGAATACAAAGGATAAGGGAAAGTTGCACCTGCACCTAACAATGTTTTGTCGTCTTGTGCCTTTGCATTTGATGCAAAACCAATAATCATGGTTGCTGCAATTAGGGTCTTGCTAATTGATTTAAAAATCGCTTTCATTTTATTTTTTTTAATAGTTTTATAATTATTTACCAAAAACATAATGAAAAGTAAGTCTAAATACTAAATCATTATCACCTGTTGACTTTCCATAACTATTTGATAACTGTGTCGCATAATGGTTATACCAAATATTTGGAATAAAGTGCACATTTTTAGCAGGCATAAAGTCTAATCCAGTTGTAAAAAACTGTTGCTTATAAGTTACATCTCCATTTCCAGTTGATCCAACATAAGAATTATCATTGTAGTTACCTGTATTACCTACATACTTAGTATACTTAGTGTTATCGATTTTGTTAAAAGGATTATAGATATCATATCTCACAAAAAATCTTAATTTCTTAGGTATGATATCACCATGAACAAATAAAGATAAACCTGAAGCATTAGCTGTAACTGTATCAACACCACCAGCTGCTTTAGTAGCAAACCAATCGTTCTTCAAATTATTCACGAAATATTCTGCACCAATAGTGAAGCCATTTCCTGGATCAATTCCTTTTGTGGTTGCAGCACTGTTATAAGCCACATAAATTTTTGACATCTGACGAGCATGATGCCAAGTTGGCGTCCAAGCTAATCTTTCATAGTCAGCATATAAATCAACTACTAACTTTTTGTCTAAGAAAAAACCATAGACATCACCATAAAACCATTTGTAGCTATCAGCTTCTGGTTTAGCACTACTACCATTACCCATCATCACATTATATCCAAAGTTTTTAGTCTTAGGATCAAATGTTCCTTGCAATGCTGCACCAAAATCATAAGAAGGAGTTCTACGAATGTCCGTAATGGTTCTTTCAACAGATCTGTAATTCCACATTTTCTCAGAAAGCAATGCAAATGTTGGAGTAGATAATTGACCTACTACCAAATCAGTTCCATTGAAGATATTCTTCCAACGAAGATTTGCTAATTTGATATAAAAAGCCAGTTTATTATTCAATAATTGGTCTCCACTTGCTCCGGCTGATGAAGGCGGGTTACCAGCTGGAAAATTATCTTCAGCAGCTAACAATAACTCTGCACTAAATGTCTTTGAGATATTATAATCATAACCCAAATAAATACGACGGAATGCAAATGCATTTCTATTTTTTGGGATACCACTATATTGGTTACCATTACCTCTGTTAAAAGAATCACTGTTAGCTTTGTAATAAGCATCCCCGAAAGCATAACCCCAGATTCTTCCAGAATTAGCGCTGCCTGCTTTGAATGCTGTATCTGAGTTCAATAAATATTGCGCACTAGTACTAACGGAAAAAACCGTTAATAAAATAAAAAACAAAACTGAATTCCTAATTAAATTTTTTCTCATAAAACTTTTTTTTGTTGACAAATCGAAATCTATAAATGTTTAGCATTTTTATTCATTAGAACATTTTGTATTAAACAAACAAGCCTTAGCTCTAATGCTCTTATAAAGCGCAAAAGAAATCATAATTGAGTGGGGAATGGATAAATGACGGTTACCAAATTGTAACTTTAATATTACCGAATTGTTAACAGTGATTTTTGCGTTTAGTCTTTTTACAAGTTTATATTTTATAATGAACTGTTAATCAGTTAATTATGATGCAATATGACATTGCAATTAATAATCATGCTTATTTCAAGATCCATACATTTTGCAAACCAAGAAACTCAAATTTGATTCAGAATTGCTTAGTTAATTTGCAATCTTAGAATTCATATCCATGGCGAGATTTATCATATTATCATTCTTTGTCCTTTGTCTGTATACAAATATTGAGGCACAACAAGGCAATAAAACAATTGGGGTTTTCAAGATCTCTGCTAAAGTGCTTGATGCAGTATCCAATGAACCGATTGAATTCGCCACTATCACTTTAATGAATGATAGTACTAAAAAAGTGCTTAATTGCAGTATTACCAATAAAAGAGGATCATTTGATATTCAGAATATCCCAGTTGGCAATTATCAATTAGTGGTTCAGTTTATAGGATATGAGGATTACACTCAAAAAATATCTTTGACTAATAATCATATCATTTCAGAAATCTTGCTTAAGAAAAAATCAGTTCAACTAAATGATGTAACTGTTAAAAGTACCCGACAAATCATCGAGAATAAGCTCGACAAAATGGTTTATAATCTTGAAAAAGATATTACTTCACAAGGAGGAGTTGCTACTGATGCATTGAAAAAAATACCTGGAGTAACAGTTGATATTGATGGCAATGTAGAATTATTAGGAAACCCAAGTGTCAAGTTTTTGATTGATGGAAAACCATCTGCCATTTTTGGGAACAGCATTGCAGATGCTTTACAATCGATTCCAAATAGTCAGATTCAAAGTATAGAAGTTATTACTAGTCCTTCTGCTAAATATGATGCAACAGGAACTGGAGGTATCATCAATATCATTTTAAAGAAGAGCAAGATTGAAGGTTTTAATGGCAATATCAATTTCGCCGCTGGCACAAGATTAGAAAATGGTAGTTTAAATCTGGCTTACAAAAAAGGTAAGATTGCTTTGAATGCTTATTTCAGCGGTAATGCGCAACTTACTTCCAGTACACCTAATGGTTCAGACAGAATCACTACTCCATTAAGTAATCGATTAGTTCAAAATAATTTATCAGATGTGTATCGCAATGGATACAAATCTGGTTTGGGAATGGAATGGACATTATCAAAAACAGAAACCTTTAGTGCCAGTATTGGCTTTAATCATTTTGCTGTAAATAATACTGGCATTTCTAATCAGGAGGCAATCAATTTTGATGCAACCGGAAATATCTTAGCCGACATTTTAAGCAATCGAAAATCAGGATCAAAATTTACAGTGCTTGATTTTGAAAACAGTGCGAACTATAGAAAGAAGTTTAAAAAAGAAGGACGCGAATTAGAGCTTGCCTACAATGCTACTTATGGAAATAATACGAGCTCTTATCATCAAGAACAATTTCTAATTAGCAGCAATACCCCCTATGCTGGTTCTAATAGTATAAACCCGGGAAAAGAAAATGAAATAAATTTTGAATTAAATTATTCAGAACCCATTAAAGAAAAAGTTGCTATTGAAACAGGATTAAGAACCACTTTAATAGATATCATTAGTGCAGCAGATGTGTATACCTTAAATGGAAGTTCTGGAAATTATGCTAAAGATCAACAACAATCCTATAATGCAGATTTTAAAAGAACCATCTGGGCCGGATATTTTTCCATGAATTTCCCGCTTCTGGATTTCTTTGAAGTAAAAGCAGGAGCAAGATATGAGTATACTATAAATACTGCCTACTATTCCAATTCATCAGATGTGCATATACCCGACTACAAAAATTTTATTCCATCTCTTATAATGGCACATAACTTTCCGAACCAGCATAGCATCAAATTTTCTTATTCCTATCGAATAGAAAGACCTGAGTTCCGAGACCTGAATCCTTTTGTAAATCTTTCAGATCCGCATAATATCAGTACAGGTAACCCCAATCTTAGTCCGGAAATCGGAAACAACTTTCAATTGAATTACAATAAATCATTTGAGTCAGGTGGTAATATTAATATCACTGCATACTATCAAAGAAATAGTCCGGATATAAAACCCTATATCACTTACTACCCTAGTTATAAAATTGGTGATAGTATCTATAACGATGTTACCGTAACTACAAGGGAAACAATTGCATCGGAAGTACGTGCTGGTGTAAACATCTCGGGATCTATTCCGTTTGCCAAAAAATTTACGCTTCGTCCAAATTTGCAAATGTATAATCGTCACTTAAATAATGTAAATGTAATTCCTGCCATTACAAATGCTTTTGGTGTAAGGGCTAATATGAATTTGAGTTATCAGATTTCAAAAGACTTTGCTGCTGAGTTTTTTGGTAACTACAATTTAGGTATGAAGTGGCAGGGAAAACAACCAGACTCTTATTCCTATACATTCGCAATTCGCAAACAATTTAATAATAACAAAACCAGCTTTGGTTTTATTATGGTAAATCCTTTCAATAAATATATCAATCAATACAGTCAGCAAAAAACGCAAGACTTTGTTTCTAATATTTATCGATTTGCCCCCTACCGTTCATTTGGAATTACGTTGAGTTATAAATTTGGCAAGTTGAAATTTAAGCCAAAAGATAAGGAGGGTGAGAATTTTAATTATTCAGCTCCGGATAATCAATAATAAAGAAACCCTTTAATTGGTATCAAAATGATCATGTTTTGATTTAGTATAATCATCATTAATTTTTTCTTCGAAATCTATTTCATCTTTACGATTACGCATAATTAGAAAAACAATTAATGCCATTGTAAATGCTCCAAAAAAAATTATCAGATACCAGTTCATATTTTGAATGATTAATTTCGACATATAAAAAATCCCTCCCATCTGCTAAAAATGGGAAGGACTACTAACTCAAAAAAAAACAACATCTTACTTCTCCACTACAAATTTATCCAACTCTTTTCCATTCATATCTAATTGGCGAATGACCAATTTATTACCATTTATTTCAGCACTGGTAAGTGAATGAATGGTAGATTTAAACTCATTAGTAAATTTCTGCCAGGTATCTGGGTCGTTTTCTTGTTCAGGGTTGTATAAATCTTGTCCACCAGCACCTGTAACCACATATATCACCCCTTTTGGATGAGTATGGGTGAGGCCGTCATAATTTTTATCAAGTGTCCACTTCCCCACAACTACTCTTCCCCTCAATGTTTTATTATCTTTTCCTCCAACCAGTAAAGTGCCATTTCTGATAGGTTTGAAAAATAAAGGAAAAGAACGTTGATAATTATGCACATGACCACAAAATACAACATCCACATTTCCTTTTTCAAATATTGGAGCAAGTAAACGCATTTGTTGTTGTTCATAATGCTCTAAAGATGAGCTAAAACCAGGATGATGAAACATCACAAAATGCCAGGTAGCATTTTTGGAAGCTGCTAAATCTTTTTTAACCCAATCTTTTAATGTGCTATCGGTCCAATCCACATAAGTATTTGCATCGATTACTGTCCAGTGAGAGTTGCCATAATCGTAAGAAAAATTACTCATTCTGGGATAGGTTTCTCCTGCAGCTTCATAGAATGACTTTTTATTTTTTTCAGAACCTTTTAGAAGAGGAACCCATGCAGAACCTTCAGCAGCTAAGGGACCGTTTAAAGGCTGATCGAAATACATGTAATATGCCAAAGCATCTGGCATTTTATCTAAATCGCGCATATCCGCATCATGATTTCCTACTGCTGCAATAAAAGGTATTGAACGCATAATTGGTGCACCATTCGAATCAGCTTTATCCGCATTATAGATTGGCCAGAATTTTTTATTGTATTCAGACACCAATCCATTTTCATATACAATATCTCCTGGAACTGCTATAAAATCTGGCTGCTCGATATAGGCACGTTCTGCTAACTTTTTCTGGTCACTAGTCTCAGCCCCAATATCTCCCATTACCACAAAACGATAAGGTTGGTCATTTGATTTAGAAGCCTTCGCTTCAGAATGAAAAACTTCTTTACCGTCTTTTAAAATTCTGTATTGAAATAAAGCACCGGCAGTTAATCTACTGATACTTGCATGATAAACTCTGTTTGGTAAAACATTTATTTGAGCCAAAATAGTATAGTTGATACTATCTGCATTAATCCATGGAGCCTTTGTATTAGACCGATATTCCACTACCCAATGCGCATCAATATTGGAAGCATGCCATAAAATCTTTAATGTTGTTGGTGATGCATTTTTCCCAATTTGGATATATGGCTTATTTACAAATTCGCTTTGAGCGATGCTGTTTTGAAATGAACATAACAATACAACAATTGAAAAAAATAATTTCATACAATTTAGTATTAAAAAAGCCCATACTCTTTCGATTATGGGCTTTTGATATTTATAAATTAGTGTTGATTTCCTCTACCATTACTTTGATAGCATCCGATATCTTTACCTGGAGGAGTAATTTCAGTTGCACCATAGCGTGTACTTAGAATCACATCGGCCCTTGGCGTAAATCCTGTGAATCCCGCATTGATACAAGGAGAATTTGATTTCAAAGCGAAATTATACGAGCCCACTACCGAAATATCAGCCAACTTTAAACCAGCTGGCATTGGAACAGGACCATTAATAAATTGCGGATTGTTCTTTCCAAGAATACTAGATGGTGCAGTATATACATCCCCAACTTTCCAACCTGCTGGCAAATAATCAGAAGGCTTAGGAATATCTGTTTGTTGTGGCTGACTGATTGCCGTACTTACAGACAATGAAGGAATAAACTGACTGGCTACACTTATAGAGTCGGCATAATACCAGTTATATCCGTATCTGATATTTGCAGTATCCGCAATGGGGTTTTGTACAATCCTCAGGCCGAATTTGCAATTCACTATTAAGTTATTATAAGCCATCCCACCAGCACCTTGTTCAAAATTAATTGAACCACCTCTTCCTGCTGCTGCTCTTCTATAACCACAATTAATGATTGTATTATTATACATGCGAACATTTGAACCAGGTATACCTGGTAATACGTTGATATTAGATAATTTTGGTCCGTTAGTGGCCATCCCAATACAAAGATTATAAGCAAAGTCTCCAATTGTTCCTGCTTTAGCATTCATCGCTTAACCACCAGTATAACCACATTTTTCAAATGTGTTTCGCATTACATGAATCTTTCCACCATTGATTCTCCAAGGATCATCCACACTTCCATATACCCATGAGTCTTCCAAAACAAATGTTCCACCTGGATTTGCGAAATATAATGGATAAGGACTTGAACCACCCGTAAAACTTTTCATAGCAGAACTGATTGCAGCACCACCAAATTCTACACGTGTCCATTTTAGAACCATCAAAGGGCAAGTTGTTGCTCCAATAATCCCAGTCCATTTTCCAAACAACGCAGGATCTTTATCTGGATTAGCGCCTATGAGAATTACGACAACGAAAATGTAAACGAAATAGAACATCTAGAATACGAAAATGAAATGATTTCGGATAGCTTAGAAAATTTCGATTCGAACCAAGCTGAAATTGAAGACCACAATATTGAAGAAAATAAAAATGAAGATCAAATTCTTGAAAATAATGACAATTCACTTGCAAACGATGACACAAAAAGTGACCAAAATCAATATGAAACAGAAACAGAAATAAGCTTTTTTCAAAAGATAAAGATGCTTTTTTCTTATCCTTTTTTTATTTCGATCTGCTTAGCTTATTTTCTAGTGTCTCTTGTTAAAACCATATTTTCAGATTGGTCTCAATTATATCTAAGAAGAAACATAAAAGTCGACCCATATGATGGTATTTCTCAGTCGCTAATTTTAAACCATTTTTTTACATTTATAAATATAATT